>CAYOQX010000145.1:2706-4167 GCA_964406195.1 uncultured Alkaliphilus sp.
CTCCTGTTTTAATTTATATGCCATAATACAGCCGATAGTCACCGCCAGGTATGTATGGCCGAAATATTTCAATTTATATACCAATTCTTTAATATCTTTCTCGTATCTCACCGCGGATATTGCCCTGTCAAAACAATAGTCGGTGTTTTTGCATTGTTCGCAGGCGGGTCCGTCCTCTACCATTCTCAGCGGTGTACCGCACTTAATACAGTGGTGGTCGGGGATAAACGGCAATCCTGTATAACAATCACTGCACAGGTTGCATTTGGAATATTCTCCCGACATTTTCCCGCACATATAACAGATTGTTTTTGAAGGGTATATCAAATCCAAAAAAGCATTTATATACTCTCCGGCTGTTCTCATAATATCCATTTAAAACCCGCCTTGTCTGAAACCGTCCCGCCTTGTCCAAAACCGTATAAACCTATGTTTTTGTACCAGACTGCGAACACATATTTTCATATCTGATAATAAACATATTCTCCTATATCCAACCATAACCTGTATTTTCATGTCCGCTGTTTCTTATGTTCAGTTTTGAAATTCGTGAAATTTTTTTAATCTGAATCCGAGCCCCGAATATCTCTCTACAACCTTATTGTTGTCTATCATGCGCTTTAAATAGTTTTCGGTACCCACCAGAACCACAAGGGATTCGGCTCTGGTTATTGCGGTATATAATATATTCCTTGTAAGCAGCATAGGCGGGGCCCAGGTGACCGGCATAACTATAACCGGAAACTCGCTTCCCTGACTCTTGTGTATTGTAACCGAATAGGCAAGTTCCAACTGATCCAGATGTGCAAAGCTGTAAACCACCCTTCTGTTGTCGTCAAAGAATACTATAAGTTCTTCATTTTCGGTATTTATATGCTGTACATATCCTATGTCCCCGTTAAATACTCCTTCACCGTATTGTTCCTCCGCATCATCGTCCAGACTCTCCCATTTCAATATATAGTTGTTTTTAGTCTGCATAACCTTATCCCCTACCCGAAACAGTTTTTCCCTCAGTGCCTTTTCGGCTTTATCCGGGGCGGGAGGATTTAGATGATTTTGCAATTCCCTGTTTAAATTTAATGTTCCGATATTTCCTTTTCTCATAGGGGTAAGTACCTGGATATCCTTTATAGGGTCAAATTTATAATATTCGGGGAGCCTCTCCCTTACAAGACCTATTATGGTATGCAATATCTCCATTTTGTTATTTCGATTTATAAAATAAAAGTCCTTGTCCTTCGCATTTAATATGGGATAGTACCCGCGGTTGATTTTATGGGCATTTACAACAATCATGCTCTCCTCGGCCTGCCTGAATATTTCATCCAAACACACCACTTTTACTACCTGACTGTCTATAATATCTTTGAGTACATTACCCGCACCTACCGAAGGAAGCTGATCCACATCTCCGACAAAAATCAGCCTAGCACCTTTGGGTACCGCCTTTAAAAGGTT
>CAYOQX010000145.1:4177-4405 GCA_964406195.1 uncultured Alkaliphilus sp.
ATTATTACATCCGCTTCCAACGGGTTGTCCTCATTTCGCTGAAATAACATCCCGGCCTCATCGTCCTTATATCCCATCTCCAGCAATCTGTGTATTGTTTTGGCTTCCTTCCCCGTGGCTTCAGTCATCCGTTTTGATGCTCTTCCCGTCGGGGCGGCCAGCAATATCTTTTTATCCAATTTTTCAAATACCTTTATCAATATGTTTATTGCAGTGGTTTTACCCGTG
>CAYOQX010000146.1:0-4386 GCA_964406195.1 uncultured Alkaliphilus sp.
AGAGAGTCGGTCCCCTTTTCTCTAAGCTGGACAACAGTTACACCGCCTAAAATGGCTTCTTCCAGACTTCTTATGAAATCTCTCCCGCCCAGAATATTTCTATCGGATATCAGATATAATCCATAATTGATTTTTTTACCGTATTTCATAAATTTTGCCCCTTCTTTTTATATCTTCTATAGAAAAATTACTTATTTCATCCATCAGGTAAATCTTAAAACTTCCTAAACCTTCATTTTTTCCTAATCGCTCGTAAGCCTTTTCTCCGCTGATACCCATTGTACCGACTCCTACAATTGCCCCGTACAAATCCCCTGCCCCGGTTCCGCAACAAACACCTATCAATGATGCTACCATACATCCCGTGCCGGTTATTTCGGATAACATTTGGTGTCCGTTGTCAATGCAAAAAATTTTTCTCCCGTCGGAGATTATATCCACGTCCCCCGTTATCACAACGGTACACTTCAGCCTTTTTGCTAATTCTACAGCTATTTTCTTTCCGCCATCCGATGGATTATCTACAGAATCAACCCCTCTGGTTAAGGTTTCGGATCCGTAAATACTCTTGATCTCCGACATGTTGCCCCTTAATACGGATAATTTTATTTCACTTAAAACCTTTTTTACCGCACTGTCCTTGAATGCTGTTGAACCTGCACCTACGGGGTCCAACACTACGGGAATACCCAGATCATTGGCCCTCTTACCTGCCAATACAAAGGCTTCTATGGCTTTTTTACTCAATGTACCCATATTTAACACCAGAGCGGATGCAATCGACACCATTTCTTCAACTTCCTCGGGATCGTCCGCCATTACAGGACTGCCGCCTATGGCCAGCACCGCATTTGCACAGTCATTGACCGTGACATAGTTTGTAATATGATGTGTCAGCGGGTTTTGCACCCTTATTTCTTCCAAAATTGTATATAGTCGATTGTTCAGTTCCATAGACTTCCTCCTATAATAAAATATAACCAAAGACAACCAAAAATAACATTACTAATACCATTGATGAAAATGATGTACAGGACCTACCCCTTCGCCAACAGGAAAAGATTTTTTGATTGCAGCAGTTATATAATCTTTTGCCTTACTTACAGCCCGGGTAACGGAAAACCCTTTGCCTAAATAGGCTGCAATTGCAGATGATAGAGTACAACCTGTACCGTGGGTGTTTTCGGTGATTATCTTAGTAGATTTATAATAGGTGAAATCCGTACCGTCGTATAATACATCCATAGCCTCGGTTTCTAAATGTCCGCCCGTAACCAGCACATATTCCGGTCCCATTTTGTGTATTTCTTTTGCCGCTTTTTCCATTTCTTTCGGTGTAGTTACCTTCAATCCCGTTATAACTTCCGCCTCCGCCAGATTTGGGGTTGCCATCATTGTAATAGGCAATAAATATTCAATTAAAGCCTTCTCAGCCTCCGGCCGCAGTAAATGAAAGCCGCTTTTTGAAATCATTACGGGATCCATTACCAAGTTTTCAACTGAATATTTATTCAGTGTTTTTGCTATTGTTTTTATTGTTTCCACCTTGGAAACCATGCCTATTTTAACACCATCCACAGAAATATCATCAAAAATAACCTCTATTTGCTTTTTGATCATATCCGGCGAAATATCTTCCACCGCAAAAACTCCTTGACTGTTTTGAGCGGTTACTGCCGTAACAACACTCATTCCAAATACCCCTATGGCCGAAAATGTCTTCAGGTCCGCCTGTATTCCGGCCCCTCCGCAACTATCCGAACCTGCTATGGTCAGTAATTTTTTCATTTAATTTCTCCCCTGTTCTTTATATTCGTCTTTATATCCGTGAGTAATACCGGATTTTTCAATAATTTTGAAAATAAAATATCCTATAATAACGCCTGCGGTAGAACTCAAAACAAAGGGCCCGATAAAAAAGAACAATGCTGCTTCTTTCCCCATGAAAAACTTTGCTACAGGATAAGAAACTATTGCACCAATAACACCTGTACCAAGTACCTCGCCGATCATGGCACAGAAAGGTTTTTCCGTTTTATTATACAAAATTCCGGCCAAAAATGCACCTATCATACTCCCCGGAAAAGCAAGCAGTGACCCTGTCCCAAACAGGTTTCTTACCAATGAAATTATGAATGCAATCGCCACCCCGTAGGTCGGCCCGAACAGCACGGCTGTTAAGAGATTGATACAGTGCTGAACCGGGAAAACTTTTGATGCTCCTACGGGAATATGAATAATGTGGGAACTTACAATGCCGATTGCCGCTAACAAAGACGCTGTAGTTAATTTTTTTAAATTCATTTTATTCCTCCATAACATATTTAATCTAAACCGTCAATTAAAATAAAAAAACACAAACCCGATAATAGGTCTGTGTGTTATACAAATAACTAAATAGATACTCAATATGTACATTTTACACTTCCCTACGCTGGTATTACCCAGATCAGGTTGATAGGGATCAAGGACCTAACGGAGTCCTTCTCTCAGCTGGCCTTTCCAGCTCTCCCAGTGTTAAACCTTAACTTATTCTTATTTTACATGATTATAGCATATCGAATTTTAATATGCAATAATTTGCGTGTCTTCCGCTTCAACTGATATATTTAGTAAGATGCCTAACATTATCCAAAACATATATGCCACGGATACCACGCTTATGTTGAAAAATGCTTGAACCAAGTATCCGATAATACTGCATAACAGAGGGATAATTATAATATTTTTATCCGCATTTTTTACAGCCTTTATAACTATACTTAATACAAAACATAAATAAACCGCTAATGACGGTATTCCCGTGGTTACGGCAATATGCAAATATTCATTATGCGCCTTATCAAAAACTATTAATCTATTATATCGTTCAAAAATATCATCATAAAAATACTCAGTAAAAACAGTGCCTAATGTTTCCGGACCGTACCCGAATAATGGCTTCTGCGGAATGATTTTCAGAACCCTTCTCCAGATAAAAATTCTGCCCGCTCCGGCTTTTTGGGAATCGGGTGTTTGTTCCACAATCTCTTTGAAATCCGTCCCTATGGTAAAAAACCTTCCTATAATCCTTCCGGAACTTATGTTGTTCATTGCTATTGTTATAATGATAAGAACGGCTAAAAGTATAGCAATATATTTCTTCTTCAACTTATATACAACTGAATATGCAATCAATATTATTACGCCGGTCAGCGACCCCAGCCATGCACTTCTGGTCATGGTGCATAACAATGACATATATATTAGTGCGGAGGTCAGCAAATAAATATTTTTATGTGTGTACAGATACGTAAATATGCTGATTGGCAATATAAGGGTTAGATATGAACCCAGGAAATTCGGATTTCCCATAGTTGCAAATGCCCGTCCGCTCCAATTAATTCTTCTTGGGTCCCTGGGTATAGGATCAAATCCAAAATATTGAAATATTCCGTAGACAGCTACAATTGCAGCTGAAATAAGCAAAAAGTGCATGTGTCTTTTTGAAAATATGTAATTCCTGTTTGCCGTGAAAAACAAAAATATATAGATAATTATTGCAAACAGGCCTTCTTCCCTTCCAAAATTCCCATACATGGAAACTATACGGTCAATAGAAAATATAGTTGAAATAACCACTGCAATAAGGTAAAGCACTATAATTTTTTCTGTTATATCAAATTCTAACCTATTATTCTCCCTATTCAGAAACCATGAGATAATCATTATTGTCGACACCATATACACAAAGCATATTTTGGGAAAATAAAAATAGTCGGACGAATATGGAATTATTATTAAAGGAGTGACAGTGTATATCACAAGGAGTAAATTATTTAATATTTTATTTTTATTCATGGAATTCTCCTTCCATTGCACTCCTTTAATGCATTCCAATTCCTTAAATGTATTTCATTAATAATCCAAAATCAATTTTTCCAACTGCAATGGTTCTATGTTCTTACCGTTTTTGTACACTCTCATATTTCCGCCCGAGATTTCGTCGATTAAAATAATTTTCCCTTTTTCTCCGACCCTTCCAAACTCCAGTTTAATATCGTAAAGTTCTATATCCTTTTTAGCCAGTTCATCTTTTACTATACCGCAAATTTCTTTGGTCAGATTTTCTATAATTCTATATTCTTCCCTCGTTAATATCCCCAACATATGCAAAGCATCCATTGAGATAGGAGGATCATTACGCTTATCATCTTTGAGTGTAAATTCTACAAAAGCATTCAGGTCTTGCCCCTCTTCCGCATACATTCCATAACGGCGTAAAAAGCTCCCCACAGCCTTATAGCGACAGATTACCTCGATTCCGTTGCCGAACATAACGGCAGGTTTTACTGTCATGGTGGCCTTCTCCGTATCTGCATCTATGTAGTGAGTAGGTACGTTCTT
>CAYOQX010000147.1:0-4354 GCA_964406195.1 uncultured Alkaliphilus sp.
AGAACGGTCAATTATTGGATGATGACCAAGTCTTTGACAAAATCGGCATGGACTACGAAGAACTTAATGCTTTACTGGGCCAAAGTCTATCCGACCAAAAAATCGACAGAGGCGGAGAGGCCTTGGAAACCGAAATCGTGACTTCGCTTGAAGAAGCCAAAGAGCAATTTTCCACCGGTGATATTGACGGCAAAATATTAATCAGAGTGAAGCCCGAACAAGGCGTCCTTTTGGGCGGTGACAAGATGTATGTCGTGGTCGAAGCCTATTTGGCCATGGACGATACCTTCAGCTTCCTGCAAGTTCAGGAAATGAACTTAGTTCAAAATAATTAGTACGTTTTCGTTCCGGAATAGTATCAGTAAATGAAGAAAACCCTTGTAAATCAAGGGTTTTCAACGTTTTTGGTCGAGATGACAGTTTGAGGCAAAATGCTTTAATATCAGGCGTTATAAGGTGCTTTGTGTTGTTTTATGTGTTGTTTTGTAAAATATCAAAGATTTCTTCGACCTTTTCGGCCAGCATTTTATCCTCCAAATATTTGGCCTGCTGCTCTTCTTCTGTTAGTGGTAAGTCATGCACATATGTTCCCAACGTGTCCATTCCTTTGGAGTGGCCCAGTAGCTTTTTTAATTCTTCGAGCTTTACTTGCTTACTTGTATAGGTTGCGTAAGTGTGCCTTAGCTCGTGTAGTGTGATGTCATGCAAATCATTTTGTGATCTAAATACACGCCATTTTTCGGATAGTACCTTTGGATTAATTCTTTTTCCGGTAGACGATAAGAAAAGATAGTCGCCTTCGAAACCTTGCTCCATACATTTTAGCCTGTGCTTATTTATACATTCTATTGCCTGTGGTATTAAAAACTCGTCTCTTGTCTTCCCGGATTTGGGAGTATCAATACCCAGGCCGGTAGACATTTGTCCTATAGATTCCCGGATGTGGATGTAAGGCGGGGCATAATCCCGCTTCGTTTGCAAAGCGCATACCTCGCCTCGGCGGAGGCCAGTAAAGACCATAAATTGAAAAAATTCTAGATACCAATCTTCGCTATCGGATTGCAATAACCTGTTAAGTTCGTCAGGATATAAGGCTCTACGCTTTTGTTTAGTTTTCTTGGCTGGATTTATTAAAAATAAAGGCACATTATCATCGGTCATGTACCCTTTACCGGCGCAGAATATGCAAAAGTACTTAATGGCATTGATGATATGATTTATTGTAGCGTAGGATATCCCACGCTCTTCGTAGGGCCCGTCTATACATTTCTGCCAGTCGGATTTTCTTAGCTCGCTTACAATTCTATTTCCGTGCACCGGTAAGATATAGGTTCTATATTGCTGATTTAAAACATCTGTTGTACTCGCCTTATGATTTTGCCCATAGTATTCGATATACTCGGCCTAGGCTTCCTTCACCGTTCGCCTATTTGGTGCTTCCAAGCCATCCAGCCATTCATAGTAGGCACGCATGATTTCCTGCTTACCTGCTTGGCCTTTGGTGGTGGAATAGAATACCTTACGCTTCTTGTTTTTGTAGGCCTGCATGACCCAGGTTTTACGTTCTTTATCCCATTTGCATTTTGGCATTGCTATTCTCCTTTCGGAGGACTTACATGCTATAATAAGCATAGCCTCCGGGCTAAATTCCAAGGTTGTTTCCCCGTGTGTAGAGAGCTGGGGAGGCAACCTATTTATTTTGTTTTATTCTTTATTAAATCTTACATCTACAATTGGTCCAAAATTCTGTTGTACAACTTTTCCAGACCCATCTAAAAAACGTCTATTCCCTCCATGAACTGATGCTTTAGCTTTTTTTGCCTGTAATATTTCCTTGTAGTAGATTTTGTTAATTTCCCTTGGGACATATCCTATTTGCAAGTTATCTAAATATACGGCTATAGCCTTTTCATCAAAATTGTTATTCGGTTCAGCAATAAATTTAACAACAGTGTCAGTCCACTCATATTCATAGAGTGGTTTTGGCCTATATTTTGCATTTACCCAATTATTCTTAGCATTTTTGCTTTGCCAACGTTTAATGTTTTCTTCATAATTGTCCCATGTTTTAACGGGGAAAGATAAAGTTGTGAAGCTTTTGGATTTCTTTGATTTCGATATCAATTTTATTATTAGTTTTACCGGGTAAACTAAAACAAAATATAAAGGAAATAGCCACCAACCTACTAATATCCACCAAGTTAAACTTTTATTCTTCCAAAACATGTGTCCTACCTCTTTCGTTGTTCCTCCGGAGTTACCCAACCGGCTACAATGCCGATAATGCATACGGGTGAGCCTTACTTTGCTATACTTAGATATAGCAAAGTAAGGCTTTGTTATTTAACCGTTTCTTTGGCGAGGGGCGGTTATTTTTTTTAGTCAAATCTGCTTTAAGTTCATAATGCTTATTAACAAAAAAGGGACTGACAGTGAGTCAATCCCTTTTGGTCCCCAAACGAAAAGATTTCTCTTAACATGGGCAACACTATTGACTCAATTGTAGAGGGTATTACAATTTTTTGTCAAATATTGTTTGCTATTCGCCTTCCTAAAGCGTCCGGCCGGTGCAATTGGTGGACGCTTTTTTTTTATTGATTACTTAGTAACCTTAAAAGTGTACTTGTTAGAAGTTAGCAGAGATGTAGGTTCATATATAATCTCAATTTCCTTCCAGTCCTCCGGAGCTTCCAGAGCGATTGAGCCTTTCAGCTTTTTCCCAGCAGCGATATCACCATCAAGGGTCTTCGTTTTCTCGGTAACACCACCGGATAAACTTTCATTAGTAGAGTAACCATCAACATAGCACTCGAAGTTCAAAATAGAGCTTATATGCTCATCTTTTTCTGATTCATTATTGATTTCAAAATCAACAATAACGAACACTTTTCCATCCTCAGGTTTAGAGAACTCTGTGCCGTGGGATTCTCTGAACTCTACAGCGGTCATCTTAAACCCGTTTATATCGGCGGTTTCATTAAGACTAAACACATTCTTCTCTGCCGGCTCTGTAGCTTTTTCTGTGCTTGTCTCGGATTGCTTTGCGTCTGCTGTGGTCTTGGTTTCTGCATTTGTAGTTCCACTGTCCTTGTCCGTGTCATCGCCTCCGAAGATTGCTCCTAGGATCCCCAGCCCTACCAGTACTAGAACAATAATTAATACTGTGTGCTTTTTCTTCTTTTTAGGCGGCTGTTGTTGCGGCGGATAATAACCTTGTGGTTGTTGCTGCTGCGGTTGAAAGTTTCCTTGCTGTTGCGGTCCTTGTGATTGATTCATTTCTCAAATCCTCCCATACGATATTTTTTCTATTTGGTCTGCGGATAATATGCTCCGTAGGTCACCACTTGCTATATGGTCCATTTCATGTAGGTAGGTTTCTCGTTGTTGGTCGGAAGACAAGTCCTTGTCTATAAAGATTGTAAAGCTCCCGTCTTCGTTTTCGGTTGTAATGCCTTTGACTTTAGCAGGAAGACTAATGTAGACCACATTAATATCATCAATCGTCATGACGTTCCTTCCTTTTCAGAGCCAAGAGCATCTGATGTACTGTCTCTAGGTCTTCCGGGGAAGCGTCTCGGGCTGCATCAAAGAGCAAGGCGAGCTCATCATTGTTTTTTATTTCGTCGGCTATGGCTCGGGTTGCTTCGTCGAGGTAGTAGTGTTTTTCGGACTCGCTCCTGTCTTCTAATAGGTCAGAAATTGATAGGCCGAGCCAATTTGCAATCTCTTCAATTTTATTCATTCGAGGCAGTTTTTTACCGTTGCACCACTCTGAAACGGTCGCAGTGGAAACCCCTATTGCCTCAGAGAGTTCTAGTTGGGTATGTCCACTTTTTTCCAGGTAATAATTTAAGTTCGTGCGGAAGTAATCTCTTACATTGCTACCCATTTCTTTCACCTCCCTTTATTTACTAAGGACATTTTAATCCCCAGGCAAGCTAAAAGCAAACTTTATTCTTTTTCTTGCGTAAAAAAGTTAGCTTAAAGCTTGACAGGGTTTTTTGCTGATTTATTATTAGCTTAAAGCGAATTAAGGAGGTGAGACAAACAATGCGATTTAAGTTAAAAGCTGCTAGACAAATTGCGGAGCTAACTCAGGTCGAGGTGGCAACCTCTTTAGTTGTAAGACCTGATTTCTCCCGATTCTCTTTTATAAATTTTGAAAGCTCAGCGTTTATTTTATGCTCATTCATCCTAACCTCCTTTTGCTGTTAACATGTTTTATAAATGCTATGTTACCACATGATTTTTATGTGTTGTTTTTTGTGTTGTTTGTGTTGTTTTTATTTAAATACTAGGGGCTTTGAAAAGAAAGCAAAAACCCCGAAAAGCCTTGATTTTGCTTGCTTTTCGA
>CAYOQX010000148.1:0-4347 GCA_964406195.1 uncultured Alkaliphilus sp.
AAGAAATTTGATGAAAATATTATTACCGTTGCTGTCAATGAAGGAATAGGTGCAGCATCTGTCAGTATTCATCCCGACAAGGCTGTGGAGTTGATAAAAAACGGAGTAAAATATGCTTTGGAAAAATGGCCAAATAATAATACAGGGGGTTCTTCCAAGAATAATTTAAGCAAAAACAAAGTAGAACTGCCTGAACGATTTGCCTTGGAGATAGGTTATAAATATCATGGCAATGCTTATAGAAATTCATTTTACCCCGGGGCTGTTCAAAATTCGCCGAAGAGTATATTGTTTGAGACGAACGATTATTTTGAAATAATGAGGGTGACATCATTTTTAATATAGACCGGGGATTTAGAGTCAAGATTTCGGCTGAAATTTAAAAATCGATCACTTGCGTAAGCAGGTGATTTTTTTATTGCCAAAATACAATAATATCCCGTTCTATACTGAAAATGTGTAATAAATACACGGCGTACCCTGTACCGGAATGGGTATATTGCAATATTTGTCGGAAATTGCGAATGATTTATAGGGGGAAATTTCAAATATTTGTAGAAATATGCAGTATGTAGACACTACAGGAACCAATATCTCTGATATTGTCAAAAATTACAGGGAGCTCTGAAAAACGGATTAACCGGAATACAAAATAGATGATTTAATTGAAAAAGTACTTGAGGAGGGAAAATATTGAGCAAACTGAGCAATATACTAAAAATGCTGATTCTACTGAAAAGCAGGGGAAAAATGACCTCCCGGGAACTGGCTGATGAGCTTGGGGTCAGCAGACGCCAAGTGGCCAGGTACAAACAAGAACTGGACAAGGCCGAAATATATGTTACGTCGATGCCCGGCAGATATGGGGGTTATACCTTAGATGGTAGGGATTATATGTTGGGGTTAAACGTTACAAACGAAGAATACTTGACTTTACTGTCAGCTTTAGAACATTTAAAATATGAAAACTTTATAGGTTATGAAGATTTAAAATATTTAGCCGACAAAATAGGAGCATTGAGAGAGGTTGAAAGTAGTATGGATTTTGATTTTTTTATTAAAAACACTAAATCGAATTATAATTTTCAAAAAGAAAAAGAAATATGGTTTAATATTAAAGCGGCCATTATTTCAAATAGAAAGATTGAAATATCATATGAATCGACTAAAAGGGAAGTTAGTTTTAGGGTGGTCCATCCTTACTATATTTTCCAATACAAAGGTTCCATGTATTTTGCAGGATACTGTGAATACAGGCAGGCAATGAGAGATTTTAAAATTTCCAGAGTGAAAAAATATGAAATATTAGAAGAAAGATTTGAGAAAAGGAATGCCCCCGACTTGGAAGAATATATGGAAAACTGTTTTGGGATTTTCAAAGGTGAAGAACTGTCTATAAAATTAGAAATAAAATATCCTATGGCACAAATTGTAAAGGAAAAAATATGGGTTGAAAATCAGACAATTGAGGAACTCGATGATGGGGATGCCATACTATTTAAAGCAAAAGTTAGAGGGATGGTTGAAGTGAAAAGTTGGATATTGAGTATGGGAAGCGATGTTAAGGTTATAAAACCCGAACATTTGAAAAATGAAATACTGAAAGAGGCAAAAATATTACTGGAAAATTACAAATAGTTTTCCAATGGTGCCAGTATATGTCAACGTTGTTTGTTATAATGGATATACGGAGAACAATCATCAGAAGGGGGTGTAAAAATGAAAGAAACTATAACTTTTCTACCTGTAAATGAAAAAAACGAAATAGTGCTACCTATTGGTTATAATTACATGGTTCAGGCGATGATTTATAATCAATTAGATGAAGAAGTGGCGGATTTTTTGCATGAAGAAGGGTTTCGCAAGGGAAAAAGATCGTATAGATTATTTACATTTTCGAGACTGAGGGGGAACTATGAACTGGATAGAAGAAATGGACAAATAAAGTTTAATGGTCCGGTCAAATTAGTAGTGTCCTCACCTTATAGTGAATTTTCAAATTCTATAGGCCACAGTATTTTATCTAGCAAAACTATAAGGATTGGAAGCAATGAGTTGGAAGTAAAGGAATTAGCTGTAGAAAAGGAAACTGTGAACAATAATGAAATAAAAATTAAAACCATGTCCCCTGTAACTACATACAGCACCTTGTTTAGGAGAGATGGAAGGAAATTCACCCATTACTTTAACCCCCGGGAAGATGAATTTTCCAACATCATAAGCAATAACCTAAAAAACAAATACAAGGCTTTTTATATGAAAGAACCGCCTGAAAAAAATGTAGAAATAAAGCCTATAGGCAGAAGCAAAATGTCAATTGTTAATTATAAAGGTTTTATAATCAAGGGTTATATGGGGCAGTTTTACATGAGAGGTCCTAAGGAATTACTGCAGATGGGTGTGGATGCGGGTATTGGGGGAAAAAACAGTCAGGGACTGGGATGTATTAAAATAGTTAATGGGAGGTGAGAGCAGCCAAAGGTTTGGATGCATTAAATTGATGTAACATCTAGGTTATATATGATAATCAGAGAAAGGAGGTTTGGAAAAATGAATTTAAATCAGGTAACAGCGAGCATCGGAAAATATTTTTCAGAGGAAGGAAATATTTTAAGCCCGTTAATTAGGCAGCCTGAAAAATTAAAATCGGATGAAACAGGTTATGTAATAAAAATGGTTTTTGATATGCTTGAAGATAAAATTTATTTTGAATTATATGCGAGATTTACTGAAAATTTTCCGGAAGAGATTAATTATTTGGGTAATAATTCAAGGGCCGGATTTCAGTATTATCTGGTCAGGGAAACAACTACACCTAATTATAGTTTAGGATCTATCTTCAGCGATTTGTATCGCGTTCTGTTGAGGAACAAAAAACAGGATGGTGAACTTGCGGATATATTAAACAGGCTGTCTAGAAAAAATTTTATTGTCTTAGCCGATAAGAAAGGAAAAGGCAAAATAAACTTGAAAAAATTATCAATTATAGAGGATAACCAAACTGTTAAATTAGATAAGAAAAATAAAAAGGTATGTATTAATGACAACAAATACACATTTGAAGATTTTATCAGACTGTTTATAGGGGATCAAAACAAGAAAAACAGAATGGTATTAGTGGTTCCTACTGTAATAGATCCTGACGGCACAGAAATTATATTGTCACAGCATCCGGATTATGAGGAAATTGTTGCTAGGGAAAATAACCTTAGTGACGATTTAGATAATAATATTTCAAATGCTGAACGTGTAGTGCGAATATGCCATCTATGTGGTAATAAAGGAACGGATATATCTAGTGGTTATAGTACAAAATTTGATGGCTTCGGGATTAATAAAATATTTACAACAACGGAGATAAACACATCAGTTTTTAATAAGGGATACAGTTATGATGATAATTATGGTATTTGTAAAACCTGCTATCGTGATTTATTTATAGGTGAAAAAATAATTAGTTCTAATTTTAAATCTAAAATCGCCGGAGAGGATGTCTTTATCATTCCTGAAGGATTGATGGGTGATTTTGATTATACTGAACTGGGAAAAATCAAATCCAATATTGATTTGGCTTTTAGTTTGGACAAGGCACAAGACTGGCTGGATGGCATTGATTACAGCTACAGGGATGAAATGAGGTATTACAATGTTAACTTTTTATTTTACAGGAGTACAGGTTCTTCATTATCGGCACTGAAAACAATTGAAGATATACCCATTACAAGGTTTATTTATGTATCAGATGTTATAGGGGAAAACAGGGAAAGTATTGGAGAGCATATTAGGAACTTTACATTGGGAAATATTTATTCAATTATTCCCGTAAGAACCAACAAGAGGGGGGAGCAGCTAGATATAAAAAGGGTTATTTCTTTGTATGATGCTATTTTATCCGGACAAATAATAGACAAAAGAACTATTTTCACATATTTTACTGAGGCTATAGATAAAGGTATAAGACAATTGGGAAAATCCAAGATTGATAATTACACTAATTTAAATGTAAAATTTTATAAAGAAACCTATAATGACAATGCCAAAGATTTTTTTATTAAACGTATTACGATGGGTTATTTGGTGCTTCTTAAAACAATAGAATATCTAGGGATTTTGCCTAAAGTAGTTTTTGATAAGGAGGTGGAGGAAAATATGGGAAATATATCTACAGTATCAGATAAAATTAACAGCTCCATAGAAGAAATAGAAACATTCTTAAAGGAACAAAATTTTTCACGGGAAGGAAGGGCGTTGTTTTATCTTGGGACACTCATTAACAGGGTTGCATTTATACAGTATAAAAAAGGATATAAGACAAAACCGATACTAAAAAAAATACAGTTTCAGGGT
>CAYOQX010000149.1:0-4340 GCA_964406195.1 uncultured Alkaliphilus sp.
GATTATTTCACCTTTAAATACCTTTTCATATAAATCTGCTATTTTACCGGCTTCTTTGTCTATTTCTACAAATACATCTTCTGCATCTTCTGTATCAATTAATTTAAATTCCCCTATTACATTAAAATTAAGTCTGAGTATTCCTTCATGCCATAATTTAAAAGAATCATCGGAAATACCTCTGTTTAATGCTTCACTATAATATTTGTCGGTAAATTCTTCGTATTCCTCCTCATAAATCTCATTTTCAGCTAACATAAGCTCTAAAGTATCATTTCTGTGCATTAAATCATAAATATAATCCGTATCCCTCGCTATTTTAATTATATACACAGGTCTATGAGCCCCTTTTTCACCTTCTCTATTTACTCTGCCTGCTGTTTGAATAATCGAATCTAATGGTGCAAAATCCCTGAAACCCATATCGAAATCTAAGTCAACCCCCGCTTCTATTGTTTGGGTTGAAACTAATATCACAGGTCCAATCTTTAATTGACCTTTAACCTTTTCTATTAGTTCTCTTCTTGCACGCGGAATTATATTGGTAGAAAGATATTGCACAGACACATTGATACCCCTGTTTTTTAACTGTTTTTTTATTTCTTCAAAAATCTCTATGCTCCGTTTTATTGTATTCACAACTACTAGAGCTGATTTATCCTTAGTCCATTTTTCAAAGAAAAAATTTATAAATCCATCTGAATCTAAATTTTCTTTTAACATAGGTATCAGTTTTGTACGTGTTAAATCCCTAAAGTAATCTTTATAGTCAGGAAGAAGTGTTACAATCCTAAGGTTAGAGTCATTAATAATTAAGTTCCCAAAATCTATGATTTTAGGTTGAGTTGCCGTCATTAAAATAAACCTCGTTCCCAAGTATTTACTTAATTCAATCAAAATAGCGCCTACAATAGGCATATAGTTTTCAGGTATTGCCTGTGCCTCATCTAATATCACAATACTTCCGGCTAATTTATGAATTTTTTTAAGAGATCTATTCTTCCCTGTAAATATAGACTGAAATAATTGTACAAAAGTTGTAAGTACAAAATCACCTTCCCAAGATTCTACCTCCATCAATTTTTTATCTACAGGTGTATTTTCATTTGCAGATTTAAATTTCGAAAAATCATTCAGCCTATGATGCACCACTATCCTTCCGTCAGCACCAATTACATTTTCATATTCCAGTTTGTTTTGCTCAATGATATTAATAAATGGTATAGCTGTAATAATTCTTGGAGTATAACCTTCTATATTAGCAATCCTTCCTTGAAGAATTAAGGCTGCCTGCAAAGATGATAATGTTTTGCCGATTCCTGTAGGAGCTGTTAATGTAAAAAATTTAGTTGTTTGTATCTCATAATCCGTCAAATTGTTTATAGAATTTAAAATCGTTTTTCTGGCCTTTTCTCTTTTATTAACCAGATTACTAGTTTTAAATTTAGTGTTTAAATACTCCTGTACATTCTTATCTGATATACCCTTTACCTCTCTAGTTTTGATACTGGCGGAATCCATTTTATCTGTATCTATCAATAGAGAAAAAATATAAATGAACAAGAAAAACCATTGTGAATTCTTAATTTTGCCACTTCGAAACCTCCATGCAGTCTTATCGATATTATCGTTTTTTATGATTTTTTCAATATCTTTTAATTTTTCTAAATTAACTTCTATGTCCGCGAATTCGCTTAAATCCTTGGCAATTTCGCATTTATATTTTAAAAGATTTTCCCACTTTACTCGAATATTTTCCCACATCCGTCTTTCCCTTGCTTTATCAGAATATCCAATATCAATAGTTAATGAAGTGTGGTGGAGTCTGGCACAAAGATATGATATTAATAAAATAATATTTTTGTTTTCCTCTTTTTCCACTTGAATTTTATCTTTTAACACTATGTAAATATATAATGCTGAAATATGAGCATGTTCACTATTGGCAGATTTTTTGTTATCCCTGATATATTTTTGAAAATATGATGTATATTTACCTATATCATGGAAAGCACCAACAATATATGCTATTTCTTTCACCGTATTATTGTCAATATCTTCAAACATAACTGTAGGAGGTATTTTATTTTTACAGGCATTGCCAACAGCTGAAAGATGTTCCTTTAAAGGTTGTTCATATCCTTTTTGTTTATCATAATGGGCTAGATATTTCACAGTGCTCCCCTTTCTTATGTTAGAAGCATTAAGGCAAAGCCTTAATGCTTCTATTCCATCCACATAATATTTGTTTTATCTCCTAGCTTAATATACAAATCTACTTTAGCATGAATTTGATTTTGCGAGAGATTGACTATCATCTGACCTAAGCCTTTTTCTGATATTTGTCTGTCACTATTAAATTCTAAAGGCACTTCCTCTTTTACTAGTCTACATCTATCACCCATATCCTCTATAAATAGATCTTTAACCTTGCTTAAGGGTACTACAGAATTAATTGTCACAGGTCCGTCTTCTCCTCTGTTTATACCTTGGTAGGTATCTATATACTCAATCCAGCCTAAATTATATGCCGTACCTAATCCCAAGCTTATTCCGGATGATTCGTAAGTTAATTTGTCTTTTACCCTTTTCTCCAACATATTTAATATTTTTTCATCTTCATGATTCACCCATACTTGATATTCTAAACATCCCGTCCTAATGTTTTGAGGAATTACCAGTTCTGTTGGTGTTTGACTGGGATATTCCATAGAAGCATTGAAATCTCCCTGTTTTTTTATCATCAAATAGTTTAATGTTTGAATTGTTTTTTTTATTGGTTTATTAATCCCGATGGCAATTTTGCATTTATTTCTATCGAAATTATCATAGTACGTATCACGCTCATAACCTAATAATCCTGCTATTATTCCTACTATAGTTGTACGCGGCGGAATAAAATATGACAGGGTCGACGAACTGGAATAAATTTTTCTGAAATGGGCCATTTTCCCCTTCAGTTTAAAGGATACAATCTTCATTGTTATCCCTCCATCTCAATAGGTGCCCATAGATCTATTTCTTCATACTCAGGGAAATTTAATATTTTACCGGCTGATACATAAGGATGGATCCAACCGATAACCTTTTCTATATATCCCTCGGATTTAATCTTTTTAATGGTCTCTTTTAAATTTAAAAAATCTACTGTTAAATCATCTAAACTTCTAATTACTTTATTTTCGTCCCATTTTGTTTCAATAAATCTCCTTAAGTCTCCCAAATATCCATCAAATTCAGGATTATATACTATTTCTAGGTAAAACATCGGGTCCTGTCCTTGTTTACTATCTGTTTGATTTGCCATCATACCCTGTACCAGACTTTTTCTAAAGATTTCTCTATCTTCGACTGTCATTCCGGTCAGTTTAGCACTGTACTTGTTTATAGTCCCGTAATGAGATACCAAACTGTAATATACTTTTTGCTTTTTACCAAATGTAGAGCTATCATCATGCATAATAGTTACTATAGTATTAGATTTAAGTAATTCAACAGGATGTAAGGAATAACCCCATGCTATTTGAACCGGTCCGGTAAATGTTCTGCTAATGCCCTCTACTGCCATAGCACTGCCAAAAAGCCTGATATCTATTAAGGCATCCTTAACAATTTCTGTAATAAATATATTGTCAAATTGTTTTATTATCTCTTTTTCAGCTTTTTTACTTTTTTTCAATTTTTCATCATACACATTTTTATAGTTTTTTGTCTTACCAAAAACATTGTCCCAAATTTCCTTTAAATCTTCATGTTTTGATAATATTTTTTCCATCTTGTCATCATCATTGAGATAGCTATTTTTAACATGCTGAAACATTGTATCCATAGTAACCTTTGTATCGTTTAGTGTATCAACAAATATTTTGTATCCTTTTTTCTTCAGCAAATCCCTGATGTCCCTTTTTCTTCTCAAATCGCTGACCAAAAGTGTGTTTGTTTCATAGTCCATTCTGGGTCTATTTTCTTGGTCAGGATCACCATTTGGATTTGTCATTGTTGCTTGGAATCCAAATAAAAAATCACTATTTTGATTGATTATCACTTTGTTTTCCCCCTTTGTTAATCATTAATACTGTTATTCCCAAAATTTGATGTTTCTTTTCCGGTATCAGTCTTTTTTCCTCCAACCATATAACTATACCCGGCCATGATATAAAATATGTTGGAATGTTCATCCAATCCCCAGTTGCTTTTTATGTCTTCAAAATAAAAATGAAACCTGTTAATTAGCGCCTCTGCATATAAGTCTAGCTCTTCATATTGCCTCAGTTTTTCAACAACATCATAATAAAGCCTCAGTATTTCCCGCTGGCCCATACCCTGAAACTGTATTTTTT
>CAYOQX010000150.1:0-1064 GCA_964406195.1 uncultured Alkaliphilus sp.
CCGCACTGCTGGAGATGTTCGACACCGCTCCTATACTACGGGAACCCGAGCTGGTATATAGAAATGACCAAACTTAAGGAACAATTAATTGAAAACAACAACTCGGTTAATTGGTTTCCGGACTATGTAGGTGAAAAACGATTCGGAAATTGGTTGGAAAACCTGCATGATTGGGCGATTTCAAGAAACCGCTATTGGGGAACCCCGCTGAATATTTGGAAATGTGAATGTCAACATACAACATCAATAGGTTCACGTGCCGAACTTATAGAAAGGGCTGTTGAGGATATAGATGAAACTATAGAACTGCACAGGCCCTATGTTGACGATATTCACCTAAAATGCGACAAATGTGCCGAAGGTATTATGACCAGAGTGGAAGAAGTAATAGACTGTTGGTTCGACAGCGGTTCCATGCCGTTTGCACAGCGCCATTATCCATTTGAAAACAAGGAGAACTTTGATGAGCTGTTTCCTGCAGATTTTATCTGCGAGGGTATAGACCAAACCCGAGGTTGGTTCTATTCACTAATAGCAATATCAACATTTGTAAAGGGGGTTTCCCCATATAAAAATGTGCTTGTAAATGATCTCATACTTGATAAAGAAGGCAGAAAAATGTCTAAATCCAGAGGGAATACCGTAGATCCGTTTGAACTCTTTGACGAATATGGTGCGGATGCTTTAAGGTGGTATCTGCTGCATGTTTCACCTGCATGGACGCCGACGAGATTTGACCTTGACGGTTTGAGAGATGTACAGAGCAAATTCTTTACAACAATCAAAAATGTATATGCATTCTTTGCCCTGTATGCCAATATAGATGAGGTGGATCCAAGGAATTTCTTTGTAGAATATGAAGACAGGCCGGAATTGGACAGATGGATATTATCAAAATACAACAATTTGATTGATGAAGTGAGAAGTGAGATGGAAATCTATGATCTGACCAGAGCAGTCAGAAAAATACAGGATTTCCTGAATGAAGACCTATCCAACTGGTATATAAGAAGGGCCAGACGCCGTTTTTGGGTAGCCGAATTAACGGAGGACAAAAAATCGGT
>CAYOQX010000150.1:1074-4320 GCA_964406195.1 uncultured Alkaliphilus sp.
ATAATACGACCTATGAAATTTTAGTAGGTGTATCCAAACTGGTAGCACCTTTTGCACCGTTTATTTCCGAGGAAATATATCAAAATCTGACAGAAAAAGAGTCTGTACATCTATCGGACTTTCCGGTTGCAAAGAGAGAATTGATAGACAAGAATGTGGAAGAGAGAATGGACCTGGTCAGGGACTTGGTGGGACTGGGCAGAGCTGCAAGGGATGAAGCCCAAATCAAGGTTCGCCAACCTTTGCAAAAAATACTGACAAACGGAAAATACAAGGATCTCATTTCGGATCTGGTTCCATTGATAAAAGAGGAGCTTAATATAAAGGAAGTAATATTTGTAGAAAACCCTAAAGAATTTATGGACTATAACTTAAAACCGAATTTCAAGGTTGCTGGACCTATACTGGGAAGCAAAATTAAATCCTTAAATAAGGCCTTAGCGGAATTGGATGCATCGGAGGTTGTACCGAAACTGGAAGCGGGAGAAAACATAGAACTGGAATTGGATGGGGAAATGACCGAAATAATCAAGGACTATATAATGATTACAATCTCAGCCAAAGAAGGTTTTAATGTACAAATGGAAAACAATCTGTTTGTCGTCCTGGATATAACATTGGACGATGAACTGATAAACGAAGGGCTTGCAAGAGAATTTGTTTCCAGAATACAGCAAATGAGAAAAAATGCAGGGTTCGAGGTGGCAGATAATATCAATATTTACTTCAACGGTGATCATGATATTATAAGGGCTATTAATATTCATAAAGATTATGTTATGCGGGAAACCCTGGCATTGGAAATCAACACGGTTAAAGATGAAAATCTGGAAAAACAAAACCTGAACGACCATATTACAGGTATGAAAGTAGAGAGGGTTGAGTAGGTAAACGGTCCATAAATTAGAATAGCAGTTTTAAAACAAGGTAGTGCAAATTTTGCACTACCCCTTCTATAGATGTTATGATGTTGGATAGAACATATTTGTATTTTTGTTCAGGTCATATAAAACAGGGAAGGAGAATTCAGCATGAGAAAAAATGCAATCAAAACCATTATTATAGTAGGAGTATTATTCTCCGTAGTCACAATGTCGGTTTTTGCAGAAACCGGGGGCATGGGAGACGCCGGCAAAGTGGAAATCATACCCATTTCCCATACTAAATCTCATTGGGCGGAGGAATATGTTGAGAGGATAGCAAGTACATATAATATTGAATCATTTTTTGAGGACAAAAATCTAAACGACTCAATAAGTTCAAAAGAATTCCAAAATCTCATATCATTAACAATTGATGAAGATTATACAAACATATTAGAATCAATGACAAGGGAAGAAGCGGTAAATGAATTGGTACATATATGGGCGGATAAAACAGACAATAAGGTGGAAGAAATACCGACCATAAAAATGATAGTATATAGGGACATGGAGGAAATAAATTCCGAATACAATCACAGTATTACCGTAGCCTATATGAAAGGTATTGCTTCAGGAAAAGGAAAAGGTATATTTGCACCGAAGGCTGAAGTTACCTACGGAGAAGCCGCGGCAATGATTGTAAAACTTGAATCCGCTATCGAAAAAGAAATGGAATTTAAAGAAGGTGAAAAAATATTTAAAACAATAGGGGATTATAAAATAAAAGACGGTAACATGATTTTTAACTTTGAGCTGAAAAACAACTCTTCGGAAGATAAGATACTTCAATTCGGTTCCGGAATGCAATTTGAAATAACCGTTAAGAATGAACAGGATAAAGAGATATATCGCTACTCGGACGGAAAATATTTTACCCAAGCTATAGTATGTGAAGAAATCAAAGCAGGCGAAAGCATAAAATGGGAAGACACATGGGATATGAAAAATAAAGACGGGGAAGAAATTTCTGAAGGCAGGTACACAGCAACTATTGAGATCCTGCCTATAGTAAAAGAGGATCCGGATCTGAACCGGGAATGCTTTACAACTATTTTGGAATTTGAAATCTAAATATTACTTATATTGGACACTTCAATATTTTACCGGGTATTTAAGGGTAATTTAACGGCAAAATAAATCTAGGAGGTGCTCCAATGAAAAAGAAATCAGATTCCAGTGCTAGAAGGGCCTTAGAAAAAAGGAAAATGGAAATAGCAAATGAATTTGATGCTAATATAACACAAGATGAAAAAATGGACGGAACCACTATTGAAAATCTGGTTGACAGGGCGAAAAGAAAACAAGCAAAGTTAGAGCATAGGTATAAAAATAGGTAGTATTCAAGAAGGGTAGTGCAGAATTTTGCACTACCTTTTTTCAATATTTTTCCACGTATTTAAGAACGGTTTAATAGCAAAATAGATATGAGGGAGGTGGTTTGACAATGAGCAGAAAATCAGATTCCAGGGATCAAAGAGACCAAAGAGATAATCAGAACAGATCCAGGGATAGGGCTAGGGAAGCTCTGGATAGAGCCAGACTAGAGGCAGCAGATGAATTTGATGCCAACATTATTGATGATGATGAAAAACAAAAGAGAAACAGAAATGAAAACCAAAGACGTCGGTCAAGACAAAAGGACGATGATAACCTGAGAGATGATTCTAACCAAAGGAGGTAGTGCTTTTTGCACTACCCCTTCTTTATATGCCGGGCTTTAAAACTCCATAATGAAACGATTGGAGCTGTTCACACAATAGTATATAGTAGTGTATAGTAAACTATATATAACTCTACGAAGTAAAATTAAAGGGGGAAAATTATAATTGAGAGTCTACGTAAGCGCGGATATAGAAGGGGTGGCGGGAATAGCGGCATGGGAGGAAGCCAGAAGGACTTCCGCAGGCTATCCGTATTTTGCGGAGCGGATGACCAGAGAGGTGGCGGCGGCCTGTGAGGGTGCAACCGAGGCGGGGGCTGCAGAGATAATGGTAAAGGATGCACACGGTACCGGTATGAATATGGACCCGTCCAAACTGCCGGAAAATATAAAACTGATCAGAGGTTGGAGCGGACATCCTTACAAAATGATACAGTGTATAGATGAAGAATTTGATGCAATAATATTTGTAGGTTATCATTCTTGCGGTGCCTCAGACAAAAATCCGTTGGCACATACGATGAGCAGTGCTGTGATTGACTACATGAAATTAAACGGTGAATACCTAAGCGAATTTTTACTTCATTCATACTTGGCTGTATATCTGGGAATTCCCGTTGTTTTTATAAGCGGGGACAAAGGTATATGTGAGGAAGCAAAGAA
>CAYOQX010000151.1:0-446 GCA_964406195.1 uncultured Alkaliphilus sp.
TCCGTCTACATATGGATAATATTGTATCCAAATACCCTTCTTCCCCTATTTTAGGTACTATGTAATGCTTGTCCGCATCATATAGGGCCGGGGCAAGCCTATTACAATCCGTTGCAATAACTTGTCCCAGCCCAGCCAATTCTTTCTTAAAATATTGAACTATTTTATTTCTTGTGCCACAGCTCAGTACTAATAAGTTTAAATCATTGTTCATCAATAATCACCCTATATGGTTTCGTTCCACCAACGTTCTATTTCCACTTTTTCATATCTTTTAATCATCTCATGCACACCCCAATTAAATAAGTAGGATGGTGCACCTGGATTAGGCGGTGCACCCGCCCCGACCTTCTTTTTGATAACCAATCCCATCTTCGAAAGGCCTATTTTTTTAGAAAGATAGTTAAAGTAGATTGGAGCAGTATACCATATATATTGGACCCAAG
>CAYOQX010000151.1:456-4281 GCA_964406195.1 uncultured Alkaliphilus sp.
TTCTTCTTGTAACCTATTTATTAAGGTTGTTTTAAAAAGACCATTAATTCTCCTTGTTACTCTTTCTCTTTGATAAGAGGAATTTAACGAAAATTTTGAAATAACTTTCGGAATAAAATTTAAGGTTATTTCTTTTGTTGTTTTTATAAAAAGCGTAGAAGGATTCAAAGGATTTGTCCGACATCCGCTTTTTAATTCTACTTAAATTGTCAAACCTGTAATTGAATCCAGCACCGGATTTTTTTACAGCAAACATACCCCTATCAACATTTCTTGTTTCAAGCATCCTCCGGGGTATTGGACGATCATAGTTGCCACCAACCGAATATGCTTCCATTTCGGCTGAATTACTTATTCTATGAATGGATTCCCATTGAGATGCGCCAAATAGAGCCATGGGTAAAATTATATACCCTGTTCTCAATCTATGTTCAATCATATAAGTATGGGGCAGAATGATATTATCAAATCGAAATTCATTATTATAATCAGTTCTAGCCCTGCCCCAAATTATGCCCCCCCGATTTCCTACAAAAACAATATTGTTTTGAAACTCATTTTCAAAAACACTAGAAATGATCCCATTACCTAGTGCTCCAGATGATACGAGTTCTGCCTCTATTAGGGATGTGTTCTTCAAATAATCATCAGCACTTTTTTTAATTATATTTTTATAACCTAATCTTATGGCTATATCCCCGCCACAATCATCTTTATATTTGCTAGGCCTATTAAAAGTTACCGCTTTATTGCAACCCACTTCAAAGGCCATCGCCGCACAAGCAGGCGCATCATAACCCCTTGAAATGGTTGTAACTAAACCATATTTAACCTTTCGCTCAGGTGACTGGGCATTGGCAACAATATTTTTTAACATCCGCAATAGTCGACTTTCATAATCATTATAAGATGTGAACGGTTTGACATTTTTCTTTTGCAACTCCACCATTTTTTTCCCATTACCTTTTAATAAAATATTGCAATAATAGTGAAGGCAAAGCCTTTTGCCTCCTTTTAGGGGCAATTCCTTTATGTAGTTATTAATACCTTTTAATATGGAATTAAAATCAGACTCATAATGGATATAATCAGGATCCAATTCAGATTCTGACATAAATAGAACAAAGGGCAATGAGTTAGAAATAATAGTTGCATTTTCATTTGAAACACTATGTAGCCTTTCGTGTGTATGGCTGGAAGTTGCGAATATTACTCCATGTTGTTCGCTCTTTACCCCACCCGATCCCACAAAAAATTCCGACATAGCAAAATCGCCGGAACAGAAATCACCGTCCCATGCACCTTCGACGAAATAATTTTCAAAGGCTTCAACACCATCCCCATGATAGACATATACTTCAGATGACTCTATTGGGGCTACTGCACACCATGATAGACTTGGTAAATTGGAAATCCTATAATATTTAAATTTCACTTGTTATTACCCCCAAATCACCGTAAAATAACGGGGTTCCCCCTGTATGAATAAACAGTATATTTTTTCCGGTGATTTTATTTTTCTTAATGTATTCTTTCATCCCCCAAAAAGCCTTGCCGGTATAGGTTGCATCCAGTGGGATTCCTTCTCCGATAAGTACATCTTTTATTGTGGCTAATATTTCTTGATTATAGGAACCATAACCATTTAGTACGTACTGATCTACAAATAGAACTTCAGACATGTCTGTTTTTTCCTCACCAATACTTTCCAAATAACTATTTACACTATCAAAAACAATCTTTCCACCATAGGGGTTTTTCCTCGCAATGCTAATGCCGACAATTTTTTTGTTATCGGCGTTAAGCAATTTACCACATATCAAACCTGCCTGGGTTGTTCCTGTTCCAGACGCGTGAAATAAGTAATCGAAACTAATTCCATTGTCCTTTTCAAAACCGGTAATTTCTTGATATGTATCAACATATGCCTGGGTGCCTATGTTGCCATGGCCACCACCCTGAATAAAGTAAGGTTTATAACCGCGACCCTTAAGTTCCCGCAAAGTGTTATCAATTGTTTTTTTTACTTCGGAAAGTGGGCAATTTACGATTTTCGAACCAAAAATCCTTAACATTTTACTGTTATTTGTTATTTTATTCAACGTATCCGATGGTGATATGATATAACATGGTATTTTTTTCAACGCAGCCATGTTGCCAATAATCCTACAATGATTTGAACTACCGCCGCCGTAAGTAACCACACAATTGGAATTTATTTTTTCCATATCGGCAAAGAACAACATTGCCTTCCTTGCCTTATTCCCCCCAAAAGAGAAAGGGAAAAGGTCATCCCGTTTTATATAAAATTTATTATCTATAAGACTAATATTCATTTTTATGATGGGTGTACTGTTCATTTTTCCTCCTGGTATTTTCCCAAATTCTCATCTTTTAAATACTCATTATGTATCTATCCACAAATGCCTATGGGGAAACAGATCTTGCCTACATGTCCCTGCAATCTTAGTCCTAATTTTTTTATTTATATATGTGTTTTTTATTTACTATGGTTAGTTGATACTTTTTCACTATCAAACATGATATTTGTCCGAATGCCCTTCATTTGGCTTGTTCCCCCAATTTAAGGTATTCTTCACGTAATAGCCCCATAACAACCCGATCCCTAAATTCACCATGGGAAAAAACATCTTGACGCAAGATTCCTTCTCCCTTAAACCCAAATTTCTCGTAAATAAATATCATTTTTTTATTGTCTACCCAACTATAAATGTAAAGTTTATTCAGACCCAACTCACTAAATCCGTATTCCAATTGGACCGCCGTGATTTCCTGTGCGAGTCCTTTCCCCCAATATTTTTTCTCCCCAATGCCTATATATATTTCCGCTTTTGATGCCCTTAAATCAATATTTAAAAAACCAGCATATCCTATAGGTTTGTCGTTTTCTATCAGATAGACTATAAAATCCTTCCTACTGCCATCTAGGACAACCTTATTAAGCCACTGTTTTGTCCCTATTTCAGATATAGGATAATCAAAATTTAATGTTCGCCTAACATCAGGGTCATTAATCCATTTCACTTTATAGGGTATGTCCTTTTCTT
Organism: uncultured Alkaliphilus sp.; assembly: GCA_964406195.1. Lineage (GTDB taxonomy): Bacteria > Bacillota > Clostridia > Peptostreptococcales > Natronincolaceae > JAAZJW01. Next base: position 3,525 of record CAYOQX010000151.1, read on the forward strand.
CCATAAGCCTTAAGTAAATTCTATCCCCTAATAACACCGAATGTCCTCCTTTTCATATTTCGTCTTTCCTTTAACGTCCATATTTGAGTAAATCCCCTTGGAATAGATAACTGAATATATAGTTGCAAATAATATTTTAATATCGAAAAGAAGTGAAAACCGGTGATAATACTCAACATCCATAACAATTCTTTCCGCCCACGATAATTTATTCCTTCCATATACCTGTGCATAGCCAGTTATCCCCGGTAAAATATTAAATCTTAATTTTTGCACTTTATCATAATTGCTGTAATAATATGGATGGTTCTGCAACGGCGGTCTAGGGCCAACCAAACTCATTTCGGATTTTAATACGTTTATTAGTTGCGGTAATTCATCTATGCTTGTTTGTCTTAGCACTCTTCCTATCCTCGTTATTCTATAATCATCTCTTGATACATAAATCCCTTGGCCCATATTCTCGGCATTATCACACATAGTCCTAAATTTATAAATTGTAAAGGGTTTGCCGTGTTTGCCTAACCTGGTTTGTTTAAAAATAACCGGCCCTTGGGAATCCAATTTTATTAATAGAGCAACAACTGCCAATAGTGGGGACAGTACAATCAAGAGTAAAATCGAAATTAACTTGTCTAAGATTACTTTTATTCCGTATTGAAAGCTTTGGATTTTGTTCATTCCACGTCAGCCCCTATAGGATTTCCCCCACACCATCACAATTCCTACCCAGCATTAATTCCCCGGCTAGCCAGGG
>CAYOQX010000152.1:0-4186 GCA_964406195.1 uncultured Alkaliphilus sp.
AAGGCATTCATGAATCCATTATTCGAGTATAGCGAGAGTGGCAAATGGCCAAAAGCTTATCCTGCCCATGATTTAGGTATTTACCCGGTTGTCAGTCATCAAGATTTCTTCGATTTGCCGGTGGAGGCGGCAGGGAACATGTTGATTCTAACCGCGGCCGTTACTGCTGCCGAGGGCAGCGGCGAGTATGCTGCAAAACATTGGGAAATACTTACAAGGTGGAATAATTATTTGGTTCAAAATGGGATAGATACAAAAGATCAGCCATCTACAGATACATTTACTGAATTGATTCCCCATAATACAAATCTGTCAATAAAAGCAGTTATGGGAATAGCATCCTATGCTTATATGGCTAAGAGGCTTGATAAGAGCGAGGTGTCTGAAAAGTATTTTGCCAAAGCCAGGGAGATGGCCGTCGAATGGGAACAAATGTCGTATGCCGGGGATCATTACCGGATCGCGTTTGACGCGCCGGATTCTACCTGGAGCCAGAAATACAATTTAGTCTGGGACAACGTATTGGATCTCGGCATCTTTCCGGACTCGATATATAGAAAAGAGCTTGCCTACTATAAAACAAAACAGAATAAATATGGATTGCCTTTGGATAGCCGCGATCAATTTGCCAAAGCGGATTGGATATCTTGGATAGCCGCCATGGCAGGGGACAAAGAAGAATTTCGGGAATTTATACATCCGTTGCATCGGTTTATGAATGAGACCACAGACCGTGTTCCTATGAGCGATTTCATAAACACGGATACCACCACCCACCGGGGATTCAGAGCACGTTCCGTGGTTGGCGCGTATTACATGAAACTTTTAAAAGAGAAACTAAATGCAAAGAACAATGAAAATAAGAAGTAGCACGATCTATAGAGTTTGTGTCCTATTTTTACTGGTAACAGGTGGTATTTCCTGTAAGGAAGATGTGAAGAGAACGGAAGCCGAAAAGATAGTTTCAGAGTGGACGGGAAAAGAGATTATTTTCCCTGCAGATATACCATGTACCTACCTGGGGCGTGATACGGTTTGTCCGGGGCAGGATACTCCGTATAAAATCCTTCTCTACACCGATTCTACCGGATGCACAGATTGTAAATTGCAACTCTATAAATGGAATGCACTGATAGAAGAAGCGGAAACAATCATGCCCGGAGAGGTTAGCTTTCACTTCTATTTTCAACCCCAGGATGAGCAGGAATTAAAGTTTATGCTGAGACGGGATAATTTTAGGCAAGCCGTGTATATGGATAGGCGGAACAAATTGCACGGGGCGAATAAACTGCCGGATAATATGAGCTACCAATGTTTCCTTCTGGACAAGGATAATAAAGTTGTTTTGATTGGGAATCCCACGCTTAATCCTTCGGTATGGGACCTTTATAAACAAACCGTCATGGGAGCGGATGATATAGGACAAAATGAAATGGAGACTACCACTGTTGAAATAGAACAGTCCGAAATAGAATTACAAAATACAGAGATATTTAAAAGTTCCACGGCCACGTTTGTATTAAAAAATACGGGTGATGTACCACTGTTGATACAAGATATTTCGGCCTCCTGTGGTTGCACGGTTCCCCAGTGGGATAAAAAGCCAATAAAGCCGGGGGAAACCACAGAAATAAAAGTAAATATGACTCCGGATGGAAAAGGATATTTCAGAAAAACGGTAACCGTATTTTGCAACACGGCAACGGGAACTATCTCGTTGTTTGTAAAAGGTACAGTGGAAGGATAAACAAAAGGGAAAAGGGCGGAGAATTGTCTTCTCTTGCAAAGCCGGACAATAGCCCCCGCCCTAACCCTTTCTTAACAAAAGAAAGGAGACAACGCAAAGATAATTATTAAAATTTGAAATCCATGTGATTTCCTGACTGTTGAAATGATAGATACAGTTAAACAATAATCAAAAATAACTAACTTGATAATTTTAAGACAAATGAAAAAGAAAATTCTTGTAGGAATTGCTGTTTTGGCGATAGCAGCTATTGCAGCGTTTAATGTGAATTTGAATACGAAGAGCGAAGTGTCTTTGCTTACTTTGGCTAATATAGAAGCCTTGGCGCAGGATGAGAGCGGAGGAAGCCCATGTCGGACATTAAGTTCAGGTTCAACTGTTGTTGGGTGGCTTTCAGGTTGTAGTGTTCCTAGACCAAGTTGCAGACAATATTCTTACTATTGCCTTGGTTCAGATGGTAAATCTTGTAGGCCGGGTAGCAGTTTTGTCTATTATGATTGTAATGGTAATGAAACCTCTAGAAATGATAGTTACCGATCGACAGCTTATTGTAAAAAAAGCTGATTAAAAAAAGAAGCATCCTTTAACAGGGATGCTTCAATTACTTGAATAACTCTAAAATACATGCAATATGAAATATTTAGTTACAACATTAATAATCACGCTATTATTAGCATGTGGGAATCACACAAAATACAAGCTTATAGAGAATGATAATTTACATGTTATAGATTTAAACAATGCAACCCATTTAAATAATTTAAATTTATCTAAATTATTTAAAAATGTAACTCCTATCATCTTGGAAACTACTGAAGAATCTTTAATTGGTCATATAAGTAAAGTCTTAGTAACTCCTAATCACATCATTATACTTGATAATATCATATCAAATTCCATTTTTGTTTTTGATAAAAATGGTTACTTCTTACATAAACTAGGCCATTTAGGTACTGGGCCTGGAGAATATGCATCTATTTCAGATTTTTGCTTCGATATGTTGAATACCGTTTATGTAATGGACTTTCAAAGTCAAAAAATTAATCAATATGAATTAAATACAGGTGCATTTATAAAATCTATAAAATTAAGTAGGGAGCGAGGTATGAGCTGGTTTATTGATATTACAGATAATGGCTTGTATTCTAATTTTGGTTTCTTTAACAATGAAAAGAAAGGAGGAATTTTGAATCAAAGAAATGAAAAAACAGGTGAGATTATAGATTCTTGGTTTAATGTAGATAAATATTCATTTAATATTGATTTTATTTCTAACAATAATAAAAGTCCTTTTCTGTGCAATAATGGTAAATCTTTTAAGTTTAAAACATTTTTTATGGATAGCATCATGGTATTTGAGGATAATAGGATTATGCCTTTTTTGACGTTTACGTCAGAATATCAGCTTGAAAGTAAAGATCTGAAAGGTATTGATTTTAATGGTGAAGATTATTTCACAAAACTGTCAATGAAAAATAAGATATATGATATGTTTACTTATATTGAGCATAAAGATTTGATAATAATGCAATTCTTTTTGGGAATAGACGCCCGCACTATAATATATAACCAAAAAGAAAAAAAGGCTACCTCTATAAATTTTTTTATTGATGACATAATTTACAAACAAAAGGAAAGTCGCTTTTCATTCCCGAATTTTTTAACATTTGATGAAAAGGGTACATATGCATGGCTAAATTATGATAACATCAATGAATTAAAAGGAGATTTAGAAAAGGGTTATCTTTCGTCAAAATTCGAGAGTAATGGGATTAAGTCTTTAAATGAAGAGTCAAATCCAATATTATTATATTATGAATTTAAGAATTAAATTATATCTTTTATTATTGTTATTTAGTAGTATCTTTATTCTATTTATAAATATCAATAAAAATTATTTAAGTGTTTTTTTGACAACAACAAATTCATCTTCGTTACACTTTTATGATTCAACAAAACAGAAAATAATTAAAAATGAAATACGAAAATCATTCATGGAGAATCGAGATTCTATTCTATCAATTATAAACCATAAATTTCCTATTTTAATTTATCGTTATTCGAATGAGAATTGCCATAGTTGTTTAGTTGAAGACTTATCAGAATTGAACCTAATGAAAAATAAAATAGGCTATGATAAAATAGTAATATTTCCTGCATTTGAAGAAAGCATAAACAATAGAAGGCTATATCATAATCAATTAGCTAATTTTGATTATTATAATTTTTCTTCTAATTTACTGCTAATACCAACGGATGACAGCGGATTTGTTTATCGATATTTTGCTATAATTAACGAGAATGGAATAATGGAAAAAATATTTTTCCCTAAATTAGGGAATTTTGCTTTAACTAAGAACTATTTGTCTGAAGTAAGTAAATATTTGTAACTACTCAGGTCTCAATTCGAGTTTTATTTTTCTGCTCGTTAACTCGATT
>CAYOQX010000153.1:0-4147 GCA_964406195.1 uncultured Alkaliphilus sp.
CCAAAATGCCAATATCGAAAGAAGGCTTTGTAAAAATGGTTGTTGCAATCCTAAAAAAATAACGGGACACGGGGACGGGAGTTTCGTCCCAATTTTGGCCCGGAAAAACCATAGAATCCAAAACCTTTTACTGGACAACCTCACAGGCTCCTTTGGGAATCCTCATCCATGATGTTAAGAACAGCGGGGAGGATGTCAAAAACGGGTGTTGCAACCGATTAGGCACGACTGATTACACTTTTGGATATACCTGTTAGTCTGGATAATTGTCTGATTGATATACCATCTATACTCTTTAACCTTCTTAATACAATATCCCGATCAGTTTTTTCCAGGTGCTGCAATGCGGTAGTATTTGTGATTCCCAAATGAGCAATTTTTTCAATGGCTTCCTTATCGGTTAATTTAATATAATCATGGAAACTCATACATCTATCATTATTCTTCTCATTATGAAATTTAATGAATGAATCAAGTGCTTTTTCATAATTAGAAGAAAACATGCCTAAACCAAAATCCGTATCGATCATACCGGATTTCTCTGTACCTATGTAGTCATTATAGCTGGCCCATGTATAATCACCTATATTTTTCACAATATTTGCTTTTATAGGGTTTTGGTGAATATACCTTAAAACAGTTAAAAAATAACTGTCATTTTCTACTACTTCGCTTTTAAATCTGTCCTGAAATAGATTTCCGCATCTCTCATATTTTTTGTTATACCAAAAAACATAGCTGACGGATATCCTTTTCATAGCCGTCGATATATTATCATTTAATTCTCTTATTAAAATATGTATATGATTAGTCATTAGGCAATAGGCGTAAAGCCTATATCGGTTGTTGTCTCGAAAAGAATCCAAGGTTGCGATAAACATATTTCTGTCCTCATCATCTTTGAATATAACTTGTCTATTTATTCCTCTGAGCATCACATGGTATATTCCCGTTTTGCTTCTTTTTCTTGCTACCCTGGCCATTTTAATCCTCCTGCATATAATTTGTGGTAAATTACCTAAACAGTTTCATGAACGGAATCATTTACAATTTAAATTTAGCATATCATTAATTTAACACATTATCCAGTATAAGGCATATTATATGAGGGATAAATATTGTTGATGTATCTGTAGGTTTCCCCATATTTATGTTCGTTTCCGGTGATAATGTCTATTTTATAAAAAAAGAAACCAACCTCATAAGGTTAGCTTTTTTCAAGAGGTCAGTTTCTTTTTGATTTTATATTTTGATAAAATGATAAATGGTGGGACAGAACTCCCGTCCCCGTGTCCCATTTAGAATAGGTTTTTAATCATGCCCAGCAGTCCTGTTGATTCCAAGAAGACGATTGCAATAGCTATCGGGGCCACATATTTTATTATAAAGCCCCAAACAGGTGCCAGTTTAAATGACAGACTTCCTTCATTGGTGGCCTCTTGAATAGCATTATCAAGGCCCCAGACCCAGCCTATAAATATACTCATAAACATTCCACCCAGGGGAAGCAGTATATTGCTGGCCGTAAAGTCCAGTGAATCGAATATACTCATTTCGGGTAGTATTGTGATATGATCCCACACACCAAGTCCTAGTGATGCGGCAACCCCGATAAAGAATATTATAACCGCCATGGTAATAGTTGCTTTTTTACGATTCCATTTAAATTCATCGGTCATATATGTTACAGTTACTTCCAACAGAGAAATAGCAGATGTTAAGGCTGCAAAGAAAACCAGAGTAAAGAATATAAATGCAAAGAAATTTCCAAGGGGCATTTTAGCAAACACTGATGGAAGTGTAACAAATAGTAATCCCGGGCCTTCACTCGGGTCAAATCCAAATGCGAAAACCGCCGGTAAAATCATAAGTCCCGCAAGTATAGATATAAGGGTATCAAGCAGCGGTGTTATCATCGAGCTTTTTATCATGTTTTCATCTTTGCTCAAATAGCTGCCATAGGTAACCATACAGCCCATACCCAGACTCAGGGAGAAAAAAACCTGACCCAGTGCCGCAAGTACAACAGAACCGTCGACAACGGAAAAATCCGGGGCTAATAAAAACCTGACCCCTTCCATGGCTCCGTCAAGAGTAAGCGAACGCACCATAACAATAACACTCATAACAAACAGAGCCGGCATCAGTACCTTGGAGGCCTTTTCAATTCCTCCGCTGATTCCCCCTATAACTATTGCCAATGTAGCAAACATAAAAATTGCATGGTAGATAATGGGCTGTACAACACCGGAGGTAAATATATTAAAATCGGCAATACCCAGCGTCCCGGTGACAGATCTGACCATATAATTAATCACCCAACCGCCAACTACACTATAAAAAGAAAGAATTAAAAATCCGGCCAAGACGCCGAGAGCACCTAACCAGGTCCATTTTCGGCTCAATTTTTTATAAGCCCCCAATGCACCCAATTGGGTATGCCTGCCTATCAGTATTTCACCTAATGTCAGCGTAAAACCTACCAAAAGCACAATAATCAGGTATAAAAAAACAAATGCCCCACCGCCGTTGGAACCGGCCAGATGTGGGAATCTCCAAAGATTGCCCAGCCCTATTTGGGAACCCGCCACCGCCATGATAAATCCAAATCTGGAAACCCACTGATCCCTTTCCTGTTTTTCATTCAAGCTTACCATGTTTTCACTCCTTTTAATAATATTTTCCAACTATAAACATAATCCTTTCTTCTACCCTCCTTTTTAAGTACAATTTCAAGATTGTGTCAACAGAACCTGTCAACTGTGAAAAATTGTATATATTACGTCTAATTATAATAGCATTTTTAACAATGTGCAAGACATATGTACTATGACTCGGTCTGCAGCAACGAGTCCAGTATTGTTTAAACAGAGTTCTTTCTTGTATTATAGTATTCGAAAATATAAAATAGAATAAATAATTATATATTGGTTTCAGATTATTGGTGGGGAATGTTTTGACCGGATACGGAATAAATAGTTATTGTACAGATAAATAATCAAAACCCCGAAACTACTGGGGATTAGTGGACTATAATTAGGGGAATATATTATTAAAATAGGAGGTGGCGGTTTGAAGTTATTTATAGATAGCGCCAATGTAGAACATATTAGGGAAATAAGCAGTTGGGGTATACTGGCCGGTGTGACCACAAATCCATCACTTATTGCGAGAGAGGGCAGGGATTTTAAACAGGTAATAACGGAAATCACACAATTAGTGGATGGACCTATCAGTGCCGAGGTAATAGGTGAAACATCGGAAAAGATGGTGGAAGAAGCTGAGGAATTGGCAAAAATCCATATGAATGTGATTATAAAGATACCTATGACGGGAGAAGGATTAAAAGCGGTGAACATTCTGAGAAATAAAGGAATTAAAACAAATGTGACCTTGGTATTTTCCACTGCCCAAGCCTTGTTGGCAGCCAGAGCGGGAGCAAATTTTGTGAGCCCCTTTGTTGGACGGTTGGACGATGTGGCACATGACGGAATCAAATTGATCAGCGATATAGCTCACATTTTCAAGATCTATAATATTGACACCGAAATAATTGCTGCAAGTATCAGGCACAGTCCTCATGTAGTAAATGCCGCAATGTCGGGTGCTGATATTGCAACTATTCCATATGATGTTTTGAAACAGATGCTTATTCATCCTTTAACCGATTTAGGAATAGAAAGATTTTTGGCGGACTGGGAGAAAAGTAAAAGCAGATTAGAGAAAAAATAAAAACAGACAGTGGAAAATCAAATCAAAATAAAGGCAAAGTATTGCAGGCAGCTTGTCCGGCTGCCTGTTTTGGGTGTAAAAAAGGACAATATCCCATATTTAACAGAGTATGGGGGAAATAAGAACCTTTAATTTAGGGGTACCTTATTGACGGGAACGGCAAAAAATGCGTATAATATAAGAGTAGATACGGAAATAATCTGGGGGGTGCATTTTTTGGATAGGAATTTGGCGCTTAATTTGGTTAGGGTGACGGAGGCTGCGGCACTGGGTGCGGCCAAGCATATGGGCAGGGGTGATAAAGAACTTGCCGACCAGGCCGGTGTGGATGGAATGCGCAGGATGTTCCAAACAATAGATATAAAAGGTACGGTTGTCATCGGTGAAGGGGAGATGGATGAAGCCCCTATGTTAT
>CAYOQX010000154.1:0-4147 GCA_964406195.1 uncultured Alkaliphilus sp.
GACCTCGGGTCCTCCGCTGAACATAAAATTGAGGTGACAAAAAATGATAGATAGGTTGATAGATGCAATTACCAAAAAGCAAAATCCTACGGTTGTAGGACTGGATCCGCGGTTGAATATGGTGCCGCAATTTATAAGGGATAAGTATTTTGATGAATATGGTAAGACACCAAAGGCTATAGGCAAAATATTTTTTGCATTTAACAAAGAAATAATAGACAATATTTATGATTTAGTACCTGCCGTAAAACCCCAAGTGGCCATGTACGAGAAATACGGTTATGAAGGGTTGAAATGCTACATAGAAACAAATGAGTATGCAAAAAGCAGGGGGTTGATGGTTATAGGCGATGTAAAGAGGGGAGATATAACCTCTACGGCGGAAGCCTATGCCGAAGGCCACATAGGAGAAGTGGAGATAGAGGATAAAAACTATAATATTTATAATCAGGATGCAATAACTCTCAACCCGTATTTAGGGTCCGATTCCATAGAACCGTATATCAAGCACTGTGAGGAACACGACAAAGGATTATTTGTATTGGTCAAAACATCCAATCCGAACAGCGGAGAGATACAGGATTTGGAAACAAATGAAGGAAAAGTTTATGAAAGAATTGGGAAACTGGTAGGTAAATGGGGAGAATCATTGATAGGTGAGCACGGATACAGTAAAATAGGTGCGGTTGTAGGTGCTACACATCCGAAGCAGGCACGGGAGCTCAGAAAAATAATGCCCAATACATACTTTTTGGTACCCGGGTACGGTGCCCAGGGAGCAAAGGCGGAGGATTTAAAAGGTTATTTTAACAAAGACGGATTGGGTGCGATAATAAACTCATCCAGAGGGATTATTGCGGCCCATCTGAGGGAACCCAATAAAGCGAAATTTACGGAAGAGGAATTTGCACTTGCAGCCAGAGAGGCCGTTATTTATATGAAAGACGATCTAAAAAATAATATATTCTAAGGTCGGAGGTAAATCTTGTGAAAAAAATGTGTTATCCGGCTGTAATCAGCCAAAAAGAAATAGCAAAAAATATTTACAGTATGGAATTGCAATGCAGTGAAATTGCAGAGGCGGCTTTGCCGGGGCAGTTTGTGAACCTGTATTGTAAAGAAGGGGAGATGCTCTTGCCCAGACCCATAAGTATCTGTGAAACGGATAGGGATAAAGGAATAATTAAATTGGTATATGCGGTAGTGGGAAAGGGAACAAGCAGTTTTTCAAATTTGAGAAAAGGCGAGACTATAAAGGTACTGGGTCCGTTGGGTAATGGATTTGAAATAGATGAAAGTACAAAAACCCATATATTAATAGGAGGCGGGATAGGTACACCTCCATTAGTGGAACTCTCAAAGCATTTGAGAGGAGATATATATGTATTTTTAGGTTTTGCGGAAAATCCTATTTTAATCCGGGAGTTTGAAAATCACGCAACAGAGGTTTTTGTGGCAACGGAGGACGGGAGTGCCGGATTCCGTGGTAATGTGATTGAATTGCTTGACAGAAAAAACATACAGGGAGATATGATATACAGCTGCGGACCGAGACCTATGTTAAAGGCCGTCAGCAAATGGGCAAAGGAAAGGGAAATAAAGGCCCAGGTATCTATGGAAGAAAGAATGGCTTGCGGTATAGGGGTTTGTGTAGGTTGTACCTGCAAGACCAAAAAAGATGATGAAGATGATTGGCAAAATAGAAAGGTATGTACCGATGGACCGGTATTTTGGAGTGAGGAGGTGTTATGGGATGGACAGCCCTAATATGCAGGTAAATATAGCAGGTGTGGAACTTAAAAATCCGGTTACGACCGGCTCGGGCACCTTCGGAAGCGGTAAGGAATATAGTGAATACATGGATTTGAATAAATTGGGTGCGATAACGGTAAAAGGGGTTTCCATTGAACCGTGGAAGGGAAATGACAGTCCGCGTATTGCTGAAACCTACGGTGGAATGTTAAACAGTGTAGGACTTCAAAACCCGGGTGTAGAGGCATTTATCAAGGAAGACCTGCCCTTTTTAGAGCAGTATGATACCAAGATAATAGTCAATATTGCGGGAAAAACCGTTGGAGAGTATTGTCAGGTTGCGGAAATGTTAAACGATACAAGCATAGATATGATAGAATTAAATATATCCTGTCCGAATGTCAGGGAAGGAGGGGTAGGTTTCGGTACCGATTCTCTCATGGCGGAAAGGGTGACGAGGGCGGTAAAAGATGTGGCGAAACAGCCTCTTATAGTGAAGCTCACACCCAATGTGACGGATATAGTATCAATAGCAAAGGCCGCAGTGGCCGGCGGGGCTGATGCCTTGTCCCTGATAAATACATTGTTGGGAATGGCAATAGACATAAACAAGAAAGAACCCGTGCTGGACAATATAGTAGGCGGATTGTCCGGGCCCGCAATTAAACCCGTAGCAGTCAAAATGGTTTACGAGGTAGCAAGGGCAGTGGATGTACCGATTATCGGTATGGGCGGAATTATGACGGGTGATGATGCGGTGGAATTTATGCTTGCAGGTGCTACGGGAGTGGCTGTGGGCATGGCTAATTTTACAAACCCTACCGCTACTGTAGATGTTTTAAACGGAATTGAAAATTATATGATTAAGCACGGGTTTAATAACATCGAGGAGATAAGGGAAAGTTTCAAATATTAGTAACCTATTCGGATGGATTGAAAACACATATGGAGGAGTATATATGATAAATGAAGAGCGAGTTGTTGAAATATTAGAAAAAACAAATGCACTGCGGAGAGGTCATTTTTTATTGACCTCGGGTCGCCACAGTGATTTATATATACAATGCGCCCAAGTGCTGCAGTACCCAAGGTATACTGAAGAAATTTGTGGGAGATTGGCGGAGCAATTTAAAAATGACGGTGTTGATATGGTAATCGGCCCCGCCACGGGTGGGATTATTATGGCATACGAGGTTGCCAGACAGTTGGGTACTTCAGCAATATTTGCAGAAAGGGAAAACGGGAAAATGACTCTGAGAAGGGATTTTGTTATACCCGAGGGTGCCAAAGTATTGGTTGCGGAGGATGTAATTACCACCGGGGGTTCCGTAAGGGAAGTTATGAAATTGGTTAGGGGGCAAAAGGGGGTTGTAGCAGGGGTTGCGGTATTGGTGGACAGAAGTAACGGTGAAATTGATTTCGGAACCAAACTCAAAACCGCATTATCTTTGGAAACATCTTCTTATGAGGCATCGGAATGTCCGATCTGCAAAGAGGGGGTTATGCCGGTTATAAAACCGGGCAGTAGAGGAATATAATAAATTGAAACCCTGGGCATAAGATAAAATATAGGTGTTTTAAAAAGGTGGGAGATCCATTGAAAATTCATGTGGAGAATAATTATGATAAAATGAGCGAAAAAGCCGCCCTGATAGTAGGAAGTCAGATTGTTTTACATCCTGACAGCGTTCTGGGGCTGGCCACAGGAAGCACACCCATAGGAATGTACAAGAGACTGGTGGAAATGTACAAAAAGGGCACTATTGATTTTTCAGATGTAACAACATTTAACTTAGATGAATACTATAGGTTGCCCAGGGAAAATGAAGGCAGTTATTTTTATTATATGATGGAAACATTTTTTAAACATATAAACATAAAAGAAGAGAACATACACATTTTAGACGGAATGGTCGATGATATTGAAAAAGAATGCAGAGATTTTGAATTAAAGATAGAAGAAGCAGGGGGTATAGATATTCAAATATTAGGAATAGGTACCAACGGACATATAGGTTTTAATGAACCTTCCCAAAATTTGAATACCAGGACTAGTTTAATTGATCTTACGGAAAATACTATCAAGGATAACAGCAGATTCTTTGAAGACAAGGAGGATATGCCCGAAAAAGCGCTTTCCATGGGCATAGCTTCTATTATGAAGGCCAAGAAAGTGGTATTGCTTGCCAGCGGTGAAAATAAAGCTCAGGCTATAAAGAATATGACAAACGGCTATATAAATACAAATCATCCTGCTTCTATATTACAAACACATCAGAATTTTACGTTGATTGTCGACGAGGATGCTGCAAAATTAATTAAATAATTACTGAGACACCTTCCTGCGGAATAAAACAGGAAGGTGTTTACATTATAGGATTGTATTAATTACCTA
>CAYOQX010000155.1:0-4069 GCA_964406195.1 uncultured Alkaliphilus sp.
AAGACCCCGAGAGTATCATTTATAAATTGCTAAAACTTGATACGGAGGCAATAGATGAGTTACGCGCCGTTTTCGGCCAGATCAAAATACAGGCCTGGCGGTCGATAGACGATGCAGAGGGGGCGACCCTCGACCTGATAGGATATGACCTTGTCCTCCCCCGGGGAGGGATGGATGATATTCAGTACCGGCGGCGGCTGAAACTTCGAGTCTCGACGGCGTTATCGAGTGGAACGATTAACCGGTTCAACGAGATTTTTTCCGAGATGATGGGGGAAGCATATCTCGGATTGCAGGAGGGATGGACTGAGATCCCTACATGGTACACATTTTTCGATGGATCCGGATCGTTTGGTGTGAGCGACGATTTGTTTGATGGGGGCAATCCTCACCCGATCGGTCCTCCAGAACCTGCATCGGTTATTATTTATGAGGATCCTATGATCCTGTTCGAGTCGGTCCGGTTGGCATACATCCGGGCAGGAATCCCTTATACTGCTCATGACATCATCAAATCTGTCGATGACCTGAAAGACATTGCTCAACAGGTCGCGGCGGGCGGGGTCCGGGTGAAATGGCAGCCAATCTTCCGAGCGTTCTTGACAATCTTATTCTCGGACGTCGCCCGGACACATCTCACTCACCGGTCGGGTTGTACTTCTTGGTTTGATGGAGGGAGATATTTTGATGATAGCGAAGAATGGTTCGACGGCGGATATACTGCTGTCCGGGTCCGACATTCTGAAAATAGACTTATTGAGCACCGGGCAGTTGTCACGCCTCATCACCTGTTTATCGGCGCCTCCCGGTTTAACGGGGATGTAGGTTCTTTCGATGGCGGGAGAGGTTTTGCGATACAAGATCCCCGGTTCATAATCGACATCCCCGGAGCTACAGATATCTCTGCCTCACAAAACGCACTGTCTACTATATGCATCTCTAGCAAGTCTACGATTCGGTTCGATGGGACGAGTGATTTTTCCGGGCAGTTCCCGTTCTCGAATCTGTATCCTGCTTTATCTCCCGCTCATACCGGGAGGAGTGAGATAGGTACATCGGCATCGTTAGCTCCGGTCTCTCAGTTTAATATGCATGTCTCATTTGACGGTACCCTCCTAGCTGACGGCGTCCGCCCGTTTGCCGTACATGATCCCTGTATCTCGATTGAGATACCCGGTGATACGGCAATAGATGCTATCCAGCAATCTATGCAGTCGGTTGTCGTCGCCTCCCAGCACATCCGTTTTGACGGAGGGCTTCGATTTGACGGTCATTCGTCATTCCTCGGGAGAGACGTTGCCGTTAAGGTAGATCATGAGACGAGTATCGATGTTGAGCAACGTGCGATTGTCTCTCCCCGATCTCGATTTGATATGACCCTCCCTTTCGAGGGTCTATATCAGTTTGACGGGATACGGGATTTTGTAGGGCATAGCATGGCATTAATTGTGGAATAGGAAGGAAAACATGAAAACCAAAATCCAGCCCACGTACACAATGACATTGCGGGTAATATCGCGCGATGAAGAGGAAAGTGAGGAGGGAAACCATGACGCAAAAAATAGTAATCGGAACGACTAAGAAGGGGCGCCAGAAGTTCGCTAAGGCGCACGAAATAGGTATCTTGCCAAAAATCACTCATCTTGCATTCGGGAATGGCGGACACGACCCTGCAACGGGTGAGCCCATAGAATTTGATGATAACCGGACAACAGTACCGGGTCAATTCTCGACGCTCTATCCCGTAACAAGCGTAGCGGCAAGCGGTCTTATCTGTTTCATTGAGGGCAGGCTTGAGTATGAGCATGAGATCGGGAGAGTTGTATCATCTTGCGGCCTCATCGACAGCGAAGAAGACCTTGTCGCGTACAAAAACTTCAGTCCGAAAACTAAGGACGGAGATTCGAAATTTGGGATAGAGTGGACTGAACAGTTCTAAGAAGGAGGAAAAAAAATGTTAGAAGAATTTCAAGAGTTTTTGACGACCGACCCCGTTCACGCGGACGTCGTGAACGCGAAGATCATCACTCCCGGAAACAAACTGGTGGATTTCGTGAGCCGTCCGTATTCAGCGGACGTTATCGGAATCGAATGGGATGCGTCCCAGAAAACCCCGAAACTGAGGTGGATTGACGGGGCCGGCCGGTATATCGCGGCGCTTCCGTCCGACTATTTCGATAAACACGCGATATTCGATCGCCGGCGCTGTATCTACGTCCGGGACTCTGGAGAGATCATCGTCGGCGAGGATGGGCGCGGGACCAACCTGTTTGACGATCAGGGGTTCGCGAAAGAGTCGTTTGGATATAATGACAGCGAATACGACGTTCTCGTCCAGAAACCAAAGTTCTACGGGAAGTTCGCCTCCCACTACCCATACTACCGGTGGTGGGTATCGGCAGAACCGCATGCAGGGTTCGAGATCTGGCCGACGTTCCGACAGCGGTATCCTGATATTGGCAGCCTGAATGGCGCTCCGGTTCCGATCGCGGACCACTGGTACGATGGCGCATATGAGGCATACGGATACGTAGACAGCGGAGAGTTCAAACTCGGCTCACAGCCGGGGCGTAGACCCGTCACGGGGAACTCAGGAACCGATGACAGTCATGCAGACTGGGATCCGTATCCAGGGTTAGTCGATGACAATGTCCCTGATATCAGCCTCGGACGAGATGGAGAGTTCACTATCAACATCGCCGAGAAATGTGCGGGCCTGGTCGGCGACGGTTTCGGTATCACAAATTTCTGGAATTATGCTGGTGACCAGCTCCTGATGTATATCGAATACGGGACGTTGGATCTTCAGACCGCGCTCGGGAAGGGTATCGTAGACCTGTCTTCCGGGAATAAGTTTGCCGGGAAGTATACTGGTGCAGACGATATCAACAGTCGCTTGGCAGACAACGGTACCGGTGTCGGATCCGGGGTTGACGGAAAAACGCCTGTCACCTGGAGGGGCATCGAGAACCCGTACGGAAATGTCTGGAAGTTCATCATCGGCTGCAATTTCAAGGCAGGCAGTATCTTCCGAACAATCAATCGGGACGGAACCGGGACACTTGCAGGAACCATGGGGGCAGGTTCCTACGAAGAGGGGGAGGGGCGAGTACCTACCTCAAATGGGTACGTCTCTGGCATCATGGAGGATGAACTTGGGGGTCTTGCAATCATGCCATCCGAAGCAAAAGGATCTGACAGTACCTACTTCTGTGACTACTGGTACTACAATAGTGGAGACAGAATCCTGCTGGCGGGTGGCGAGTGGAGCGGTGGCCGGATTGCGGGTCCCGGCTCTCAGTTTGCGTATTACGTTGTGACGGTTTCCACTCGGTGCGATGGCGCCCGCCTTGAGCTCCGGAAACCGGAGGTGAACTGAATTGACTCACCCCCATTTTTCCGACTTCTCGGAGGAGGACAAGGTTCTCGATGGAGATAAAGATACCGTTCATTCCGGACGCATACGATATTAAGGAAGTCGTCTGCTCGCCGTCTAAAAAAGAAAGTCAAGGAAATTGAACAGAATTATCTATCGATGAGCCCGGACCAGATCCTGGGCATGTTGGGGGCCTACCATGGCTGGTTGATACATTGTGATTGTTATAATTTCGGCAGGAAATATCTCTATGAGAATCCTGGCGTTCGCAAGGCCGTAGAACATGCAGTTAAGAAGGGAGGTACGAAATGGCCACGTTGGTTGGCAGCACAATAAAACCTGATGAGCTGGAGGAGGACATCGTCGAGAACGGACGGGTCCGGCTTCTTGTTCATTGGGACATAGAACAGGTTGAGATCGTTAATGATGAGGAAGGAGGAGATGACGAGCCCCGGATGGAATGGCAGTATATGGAGCAGGTTATTTGGGTTCCATTACCTCACCCGGCATACATCGAACCCGGGGAGCATCGCCCTGTTCTGTCCGAGGTAGGGAGAGCCTATCTCGAGGATAACATCGCTGAGATCCTGGATTGGGCTCAGGCAGGCATTACCGAGGCGACCGAGGCCCCGGGTCTTCGCCGGCGGACGCAGGAACTTGAGGATGCCATTGTGGAGATGTCGATGCTCCTCG
>CAYOQX010000156.1:0-4061 GCA_964406195.1 uncultured Alkaliphilus sp.
AAACTTATTGCAGTAGCAAAAGCGTGTTTTAATTCAACTACTGATTCTATACGGTTAACCCCCCTGCTTCCTGATGAATCTACCGGTTTGACCATTAACGGAAAATTGAGGCCCTCTACCTTACTTTTAGCAGTTTCATAATCATTTGCAGTGTATGATTGGGGACAATTAAAACCGTTATTTTTGAGAAAATTTCTAAACAGATTTTTTCGTGACAGCGTGACTATAGATTCATATGGATTGGACGGTAACCCCATTTTGTTCCCTACATAGGATACAGTCGGCATAGCAGGTTCTGAATTGCTTACTATGCCATCAATGTTTTCTCTGGCTGCTACACTTAACAGAGCTTCCTTATCCAACGTACTAACACGATGAAAAATATCTGCGTATTCCTTACCAACATTATCCTCTGAATAATCACATAAAACTATTTTATAACCTTGTTTTTCAGCACATTTTATTAAGGGAAGTTGATTTTCGGAACCACCTAATATCATTATTTTTTTCAACTATGTTACCTCTTTTATCATACTTAATCCCTGTAGTTTTTCAAGATATTTACAATTGTATTCATATCATCTGTGCTGTAGCGTTGATCACACGGAAAAGACAGTATATGATCATAGATCCAATCAGCATCTGAGTTTATAAAACCTTTGCACTGAAAAGGTTTTGGCCATATAATCGGAGCATAAACATCATTTTTGGCAAGATGATTTTGCAAATTATTACGATTGCAATTTACATATACAGTAAAATACAATGGGGTCACCGTTTCCGGCAACTCTTTAAAAATTGGATCAACAATATTGCTTTTTTGTAACTTGTCAAGTAAAAAGTAAAAGTTTTTTCTCCTCTTTTTTACTACAAAATCTATATCTAAATTCCCTTGTAGCTTTTTGGATATTGGGTTCATAGCATATATGAACTGTTGTTTGTGAAGTATTTGTTCGGCATCATGGAACATCTTTAAAAAATTTTCCTTTACACCAGTATTTTCATTTATATATAAGTGTTTTGCATGAAAAGCTTTTGTTTTTGCCTCCTGTAATTTAACATCAATTTTAAGCGGTTTATATAAAAAAGGCTTTTCTACGCTTATAGCACATCCCCCATCTGGCAAAGCAGACCATTTTCTAAAACTAAAAATATAGTAATCAGCCGGAACGTGTTCAAACCTCGAATACAGGGCTTGTGTAATATCATTTATTACTGTTATTCCTAGATTTTTAGCTTCAGAAATTACATCTTCAACGTGTTTTAGTGTATTAAACCCAAAATATTCATGTAAAAGAATTACCGAAGGTCTGAATCTTTCTATGTCTGCTAAAAACAATTTTTTATTACAGGATAAATTTTTGTTAATACGATAATAAAATACTTTGTAGCCAGCATTTACAAATGGCTCTATAACCGAATAACAAGTAAGCGATGGCAATAGGGCAACTTTTCGATCATTAAACGTTTTAATGTGGTCTAAAACAAAGGAGATTGCTCCTCTACCTGTTGATAAAAATGCTTTATCCCTGATATATATCTTTAGATGATCAAGAGATATTTGTTTGTCTTCAAATTTTTTATACCTGTTAAACCAAAAATTACTTCCTATTTCTTTACGCATGTTTTTTCATTCCAATTTGTTAGCTTAAAAACGTTCTCATTTGTTTTCTGACCTTATGTAAGGATTCATCAGGAATATCAATTCCCCTTACTGCTATATCAGATCTTGCAAAAACGTTTTTTAGGGTCTTTAGGAAAATTTTTACATCAAATAAAAAATTAGCGTTGTTCATATATTCTATATCGTATTCAAATCTTTTTTCCCAGCTTAGATAATTTCGTCCATTTACCTGTGCCCACCCACTGACACCAGGTCGTATATCATGCCTACGTATTTCTTCATCTGTGTAATAAGGCAAGTATGAAACCGGTAAAGGCCTGGGGCCTATGAAACTCATTTCCCCTTTAACGATATTAAATAGTTGTGGAAGCTCATCAATGCTTAACTTCCTTAATAAATTTCCTGTTTTAAGCATACGTTCTGCATCACTTAACTCGCGATCGCCTTCTTTTCTTTTAACTATCATGCTACGAAACTTGAAAATCGTAAAAGGTTTGTTACCCTTGCCTGCTCTTTCTTGCTTAAATAAGATTGGTCCTTTTGGATCTTCTATCTTTATTATCATGGCAGCAAGCGCCATGATAGGTGATAAAGCCAGTAATAGTATAATTGCAAAAACAAGATCGATTATTCTTTTTGTGTATTTCCTATAGATATAATTTTGTTGTAAAACAGATTTTATGTCTTGCTTAGTTTGGATCTGCATTATCTTAAACACCCTTTTAAAAAACATTTGAACTACCGCGGAAAATCATTTTATCTAGTTCTTTGTAGCACTTTATCATATATTGTCCGCTTTCCAACTTGATCCAACATTTGCTGGGTATCAAAAATGCCCCTGTAATTCCCCTCAATTAGAACCGGTGGTTTAACTATTAGTACAGAATGCCTTTGGCAAAAAGTTACAAACTTTTCAAAAACACAATTTTTACAATATATCCATTCCCGGCCCAAAAATTCACCAAAATAGGTATAAATTTCCGTCTTATCATGAAGTTTGTACACATGAGCATCGTCATGTAAAATTTTAAAATATTTTTGTGCCCGGCGCCATGTAACAAATTTCTTTTTTTCATAATTGCTTTTTTTATAAAATTCATATTCAAAATAGTCCGTTAGGCTGGAACCGTGTATAATAAAACAAAAAACTATATCCAACAGGCAAATTATCTTTCGTACTGCCCCCCCCCCGATGCTTCTGTTAAAATGTTCATTAAACCTTGCAAATAAATCTTTAATAAAATTTATCTTATTCATATTATCCTCCGGTAAAAATTTATTCAACTTTTGCTAACGCCAACAAGGTATTTTTGAGTTGCACCGCATCGGTGCTTAGTTCACTGTCATCGGCCATTGCATATTCCTTCCATAGCCAAACAAAATCCTCTTCAAAGGAATTAATTGCATCCTCCATGGTTAATCCTGTGGCAATAATATGTAATTCAGGATGTTCCAGAATGATTTCCTGTTCTTTTACATCAAAGTGTAATTCAACGATAAAAGGCTGTGCCAATTTCAGTGTAACGCCGGAAGATGAAATTATGCTAAATTTTACCAGACCTAAATTTTGTTCGCATATAGCAATTTTTTCAAATATCCTATCTAAATGTCCTGAATTATCCAATTTTACCCTACCTCCACAACCCTTTTATAACCTCACAGGTTCGCTCCAGATCCTGGCCTGTCATTTTTGTATCGGATGGTAGGCAAAGGCCGTTTTGGAAAAGCGTTTCCGAGACGGCTTTTGCTCCTTCGACGGCGGTTATAAAATCGTAGCGGGCAAAGTACGGCTGCATGTGCATTGGTTTCCATAGGGGCCTGGATTCGATGTTTTCAGCCTCCAGGGCTTCTATGATGTCGAGGGGCTTAACGGGTCCGTTTAGGGTTAGGCAGCTTAGCCAGTAATTGGGTTTATTCCAATCGTTTACAGGCATAAACTGCAGGCCTTCGAGTGAGCTTAGTTCTCTTTTATAATATTCAAAGATATACTTTTTTTTCGCTACTCTTTCGTCCAATACTTTGAGCTGGCCGCGGCCGATGCCGGCCAGGACGTTGCTTAGGCGATAGTTATACCCCAATTCGCTGTGTTGGTAGTGGCGGGCCGGATCTCTGCTTTGGGTGGCCCAAAATCTGGCCTTGGCTATTTCTGCTTCATCGTTGGAAACAAGCATGCCGCCGCCGGAGGTGGTGATGATCTTGTTGCCGTTAAAGCTGTATATACCGTACTGGCCGATGGTGCCGGTATGTTTTCCTTTGTAACAAGTGCCTAGGGATTCGGCAGCGTCTTCGATTACCGGGACGTTGTATTCATGGCATGTTTCCATAATCTGATCCATATCGGCGGAGAGGCCGTAAAGATGGACGATCAGCACTGCTTTGGGAAGTTTACCTAGGGCCTTATATTTTGCAAAGGCTTTTTTAAGTGCCAAGGGACACA
>CAYOQX010000157.1:0-4051 GCA_964406195.1 uncultured Alkaliphilus sp.
TCGGAAATCTTGCGGCCGCTCATGGATTCGTTGGGCAGCACAGTTTGGATTAACAGTTGTATTAAAAGGGTTTTACCCCCACCATTAGCCAGTAATAGTACGGTATTTAATCCGTTGGCATCAATGATAATATCCGGCATTTGCTTTTTATCATCATCATATTTAATGTTAGTCACCCGCACACGGTTAATACGTGGCATCTGATCACCTCTTGTTCTCCCGATTACTCTTCCGATCTGTAAATCGGTAGCGGACGGGATAATAGCTCCAACAATATTTCTTTCCGCTGACTGTGAAAATAATACTTAACTACTAAATGCTCCATTTTGGGCAGGATTCTAATTTCCCTATCTTCCAATATTTGCACCAATCCCTCATCTTCCAAAAACCGAATCACCCGCAGCAAAAAGCTGATCCTGTTATTTCGCGCCGCCCGCAAACTTTTTAGCGTATCATCAAAAGCGGGCATGTCCTGCCATTTTTCAGCAACACTGAGTAAATTAAGCTGAAATTCCCCTTCCAGATATTCGATTTCCTCCCGATCTGCCTCCAATACGGAGTCAACATATTCGGTTATTGTTTCCTCTAACTCCTCCAGTGGTACAAACTGGCGGGAAGTTAACGATTGGTCATCGCTGCTGTAAAACTTGGCCAACAGGCACAGTATCGCAAAATAGGCCAGGTAAAGCTCACTGTTGTCACGCAATTTCATCAGTTCCCGGAGTCGGGCGTTTTTATAGCCGAAAAAATAATTGTCAACACCCGGAGTGAGGTATATACTGCCGTCAACAGAAAATATTTTAACTTCTGCTTCCCGCTCGATTACCTCCTCCAATATCCCCCTAACTTCACTGCGGCGGAAATTGAAATGATATTCCCGTTCATTTTCATCAATTACACCATCTTGCAATAATTTCGTGAATATACGAAAAGCCCATGTTACATCTTCCTTGTGCCACTCCATTTTAAACTCCCCTTGCAATTATAAAATCCGACATCACATATCCGTTGGGCAAATGTATCACTTCCTCCGTCGCCGCCACTTCAAAGGAATTGAGTGCGCGAATATCCTCGTGTTCCCCTACCACTTTTACCAATACTCTTGGCAAATCATCAAGTGAATAGGTGTCTAGTTCCCAACCGGCCAACAGCGGTATCTCGCCCAATTGGTGTAGCTGAATTACAAAAGGATAAAAACCCATTTTATTGATCAGTAACTGGTATTCTTCGGGATTGCTTTCCTTTAAATTATTTAACAACATGCTGATTTTAAACCTTTTTTTCTTGGTCAACGGCTTTAAAAGCAAGAGAAGATAATGCTCCATGTCTTGCTCACGTTCAAGCTGTTCTTGTAGCTCTCTTTCCTCATCTAGGCGTAACAATTCATCTTCCAGCTCTTTTAGTTCCTCCTCTGTCAGATCATCCTCCACTTCTTTTTTTAACGGTTGCTCCAAAAATGCCCGCCCCGGGTGGAAAAAAGAATGACGATTAATCGGCATAATAGGATCAATAATCATCTTCAGTACATCTAACCCAATATTTTTCTGCACCACTGGTTCTAAAAATTCCTTTTCGAAATTAACTCTGGTATTGAAAGCCGATATTATCATCGATTCAACAGAGCGATTCATCAACAACTGAATGCGGATTTTATCGGTAAACAGGGATTCGTGTTCGGAAATCACATCTAACAGCTTTCGCTTGACCAGCATAATTTTGTTAATGGCAACCTCTTCCTTTTGGGTGATATTGCCCGAATTCAGATGCTCCATAGTATGATCGATAAGCTCCGCCAACTCCATGAAAACAGTTTTTTCCCGATCTAACTGTTCGTTGATTCTTTCCATTTGCTTTTCCAATTCCCGCTCCCTAGCCACCTGCAACACATCTCGTATCATTTTTTCTTCCAGCTTTTTTATTCTGTTCTTTTCATTTTTTACTGCCAAAAATAGTTCTTCCACGGAACGGAGAGCCCCGTCAAAAACCCCCTTTTGAATTTGCTGACGCAAATAAAGTTGGGTAATGGACACCTGTAGCTCGTTGTACATTTCCTTTGTTTTGAACAGCAGTTCAAGCCCCTCCGTTGACAGTTTTAGACGCACTATTTTATCCTTAATTTCGTATTCTTCCAGCTCGATCAAGTGAAACTTATGGGTCTTTTCCCCGCTTCCCTCTAAATCCGGGTAGGTAAAACTATGGGGTGCCCCCCTATTCATCAACCCTTCCCGTACCAGGTACTGGGTTATTTCCATAGCCAACTCGTAAGTGATTTTGTCCCCAAATTGCTTTTCAATTAAATCTTGCAGAAAAAATGCCACCTTTTCATAGGTACAATCCCTCTCACCCCGAAGCATATCCTCTAAAATGTACAGCAGAACTGCGACACCCAAGGGTGCAGACGGATAGGGATATTTTGTTTTCCTGCTGAGTTCGAGGACAGGAAAGAAAACAACTATATTACGCATTCTTTCCTCAAATCCTTCAAATATTTCCTGCATCCAATTCATGGCAACTGGTCTCTCTTTCCACGGTTTTATCAGCTATTGTATTCAACAAGTGGTAATTTAAAGCCTCTTGCGGCAGATAAAGATTGCTCTTTAATATTGTAAATGCCGCCTTGGCCTTCTCCGGAGACAAATGGGCCAAAAAAGCCCGTATTGCTTCATGGGATACTGTTTGCTCTTTTTTTATCGGCTGGGCAAGATTGTAAAATTCACTGATCAATTTTTCGTAGAAAAAAGCAAAGGGGCGGATATTTATTTGTTGTTTGTTTTGTAAATCATACCATATCAGAACCCCCTCGGGATCCAGGTCCCCAAAGTAATAGAAATTTGGCACGACTCCTCTGTATTCCTCCAGCTCCCAAAAAAAAGTGAAACTCTTTTCAATTTTTCGTCCCTCACCATAGACCAGTAGGGAAAAAGACGTGTTGCCCCAGGAGTTGGTGTCCCTTTGAAATAGGGTTTTTAAGGAAAAGAATGTATCTTTGTTTTCGATAATCAAAACGTTTAGTTTTTCGCCCTTATAAAGCGGCTTTTGAAAATAAAAGAAGGGTTCATGGGTAGTATAACAATGCAAATCCTGAAGAGTGAGACCTATCCGTTGCAAAAAGTTGTTGCCGTGGGTAGACAGGAGCCATTTTTCATCATGGAAAATCTGAAAAGAGCGTTCGTTTACAGTTATGGCGTGAAGCTGATTCAATTCATTTTTTTGCAAAAAATCATTGAAAACCTTGAGATAGGGCTTGTCCTCCTTGTATTCCGCTGCGTGGGTAAAATAATAGGACACGTTAATCATCGGATTACATCGGGTCAACAGTTTTTGTATTTCATGGCCATCTAACTTATTATCCTGTAAAATTATCTGATAGCCAACATACAGTGGGGGATTCATACCATTGAGCTTCCAGGCCTTTACCGGGCGTAGCACCTCTTCTTGTACCAATGTCTTTATCGTATCGGCGAAAGCATTGTATCCGCCGGCTTTTTCCCACTCGACCATACCAAATTTACCGACTAGGTGGTGCTCAATATCCCTCGATTTCACACGTTTTCTTTTTTGTTCCTTCAGGTAATTGTATGTCAGATTATATATGTTCCTTTTCATGTAACCCATCCTTTAACCATAAAGCCCCGCCGCCCTTAGTCATACCGCCTTTTCATATCCACGAGCCATCTTTTTGTAGCGAGCTAATATTTCGGTTTGAAAATCTAACTCAGGGCCGGTTTCTTGGTTTACTGTTACCCGGCAACCATTGATTTCGATATTAAGCGTCGTCTTTATCTGTCCATGACTTGTTGTGATTTGCATCCACCCATCCGGTATTGTATTTTGTGTGGCTTCTTGCCTCGCCAATCTAGAGCATGCGGCCTTTCTAACCTTTCGTTGCCAGCAGTAATATTTGTTTGTCGTAATTCCCTGGGTTTCACGTAAGACCTGCAAATAGATCCGCACGCACATCGTTGGGGATGTTAGTAAAATCCATCCCCAACAATGCTTTTTACCTCCGCATACTGCCTACGGATTAGTCTCTTAAATTCCGTGTCGGATA
>CAYOQX010000158.1:0-4014 GCA_964406195.1 uncultured Alkaliphilus sp.
TCCTACCTCTGTACTGATTACCCCTTTTTTGCTCCCAAACTGAGCATCCGGTCCCCAAAATCAACCTAGAGCAAAGGTTGCTACAGAAGGTTTGTTGTTGTTTATGATACCTATTTCTATCCCTCCTTAACAAACAAATAAATTATAATCTACAGTTTTTTTCTATAGTATAGTGCCCGTTTTAAAAATCGGTAAACATTTCATCCTTTAATTCATTTACCTTCTCTTCACCTGTCAGATAACGGACTATTTCAAAAGCAAATTCCAAAGCCGCCCCCGGTCCTTTGCCTGTTATAATATTGTTATCTACAACTACCCTGTCATCTAAATATTTACATGAAGGCATCTCTTCACCAAAACCGGGGTAGCTGGTTGCTTTTCTGTCCTTTAACACTCCCGCTTTTTCCAATACAATCGGAGCCGCACAAATTGCGGATACCAATTTGTTACTTTTATTGAGGGCTTTAATTATGTTGATAACCCTTTCATCATCCCTCAGATTAGTGGAGCCCGGCATCCCACCCGGCAACAAAATACCGTCAAATTCATCAGCATCGACCTCATCTATAGATTTGTCTGCCAGTATTACAATATCGTGAGCCCCTTTTACCTCGGGACCGTTCAAAGAAACAGTAGTAACCTCAATATCAGCCCTTCTAAGTATATCTATACCTGCAACCGCCTCTATTTCCTCCAAACCATGAGCTAAAGGAACTATAACCTTTTTCATTGTTGTTTTGGCAAGGATTTTCCCCTGCCTGCCTCCCTTCTTTATTGTTATTCTGTAACCTAATTATATATCAATATATGTATTTTTCAAGATTAGGCACCCATACCCAATAGTTTTAAATCATAATTTTTAATCAAAATACCATACTAATCATGAGGAGTGTGAGTAATATGTCTAAGAACAAATTCAAACAAAAAGATATGGCCGTACCTATTGAAAATCACAAAACAGCAGCATGGGCAAACATAAAAAACCTAAAGGATATATCCAAGGTTTATATTCCAAGCGAAACAGAAGTGAGAAATGCAAAAGAATGGGTTGACAGTAACCACAAATAAAAATCCTCAGCACCCCCTGTAATCACTGCGGGTACACAAGAATTGTGGGCGACCATGGGTCGCCCTTATTTTATTTCCGATAACCGTTTATATGTTTCATAAGTATC
This sequence comes from uncultured Alkaliphilus sp., assembly GCA_964406195.1. GTDB lineage: Bacteria > Bacillota > Clostridia > Peptostreptococcales > Natronincolaceae > JAAZJW01. The sequence continues at coordinate 1,176 of CAYOQX010000158.1, forward strand.
CCTTGCATCCTTTTCCGCCGCATCAAACAACTCATCCGCCAGTTCAGGGAACACATTCATAATTTGAGAATATCTGACCTCGCTGTGAATAAACTTTTTGAAAGATTTTGTTGGTTCCTTGGAATCCAAAACAAATGGATTCTTTCCCTGTTCTTTTAATTCCGGATTAAATCTATATAAATGCCAGTACCCTGCATCTACAGCTCTTTTTTGCTGCCTGACGGAAGTACCCATTCCGGTTTTAATGCCATGACTGATACATGGTGCATAACAAATAATTAAGGATGGACCTTTGTAGGCCTCAGCTTCGGTAACCGCCCTTACAAAATGATTCATATCGGCACCGATAGCCACCTTAGCCACATAAACATAACCATAAACAACGGCCATTAAACCCAAGTCTTTCTTACGCACCTTTTTACCTGAAGCAGCAAATTTAGCCACCGCTGCTGTGGGTGTTGCCTTTGAGGCCTGTCCGCCCGTATTCGAGTATACTTCAGTATCCATTACCAGGATATTTACATCCTCGCCGGAGGCTATTACATGATCCAATCCGCCATAACCTATATCATATGCCCACCCATCTCCACCTATTATCCATATAGATTTTTTAACCAAATGATCCTTCAGATCAATAATTTCATTTATTATAGGATTTCCTGAATTGGTATTTGTACTTATTAGTTTTAACAATTCTTCAGAGATTTTTTTGGTTTCCTCTCCGTTTTCTTTGTTTTCCAGCCATTCTCTGAATAATCTTTTATAATCCTCATCCAAATCGGATTCTATTCCCTTATTCATCAGATCGGCAATTCTATCCCTTGCCTGTCTTGTGGCCAGAGCCATGCCATAGCCGAATTCCGCATTGTCTTCAAACAGGGAGTTTGCCCAAGATGGGCCCCTACCGTCGGGTAATGTTGAATATGCAATAGAAGGGGCACTGGCACTCCATATCGAGGAACAACCCGTAGCATTTGCAATCATCATTCTATCCCCATAAAGCTGTGTAAGTAATTTTACATATGCAGTTTCTCCACAGCCGGGACATGCACCGCTGAATTCAAGTAAGGGCATTGCAAATTGACTCCCCCTTACAGACCCTTTGTTTACCAAGTCGTCTTTATACTTTATATTGTTAATAGCATATTCCCAGTTTTCCGCCTGCCTGACAATTTCCTCAGTTGCATCTACCATAACCAATGCTTTTTCCGGAGCCGGACAAATATCTGCACAATTGGCACACCCTGTACAGTCCAGTGGGCTTATCTGAATTCGGTAACCCAGGCCTTCCAACCCTTTTCCAACCGCCTCTTTGGTTTCAAAAGTATCCGGCTTATCTTCCATCTCTTTTTCATCCAAAAGAAAAGGCCTGATAACTGCATGCGGACAAACATATGAACATTGGTTGCACTGTATACATTTTTCCGTCTGCCACTGTGGAACCATCACAGCAATTCCCCTTTTTTCATAGGATGTTGTCCCTAGAGGAAATGTCCCGTCTTCCATTCCTTCAAAAGCGCTTACGGGTAATTCATCACCCTCGTGTCTTGCCATGGGCCTTTGTATGTTTTTAACAAAATCCGGTTCATCCTTTACAGGTATATGTTTTTCCTCAGGGTCCTTCCAATCAGCGGGAACATCTATCTTAATAAGTTCTTCCGCTCCCCTTTCCACCGCCTCATAATTCATTTCCACAATTTTCTCGCCTTTTCTGCCATAGGTGTCCTTTATAGCTTCTTTCAAGTATCCAATAGCATCTTCGGTCGGTATAATCTGTGCTAATGTAAAAAAAGCCGACTGCATTACCATGTTGATTCTTCCACCTAATCCTATCTCTCGGGCAATACCCACTGCATCGATGATATAGAAATTGATATTGTTTTCAGCAATAGTTTTTTTGATGCTTGCAGGAAGTTTTTCACCCAGTTCATCATCAGACCAGGAACAATTCAGTATAAAGGTACCATTTTCTTTCAGGCCCTTCAAAAGATCATAATGGTAGACATAGGAACTGTTATGACAAGCAATAAAGTCGGCATTGTAAATTAAATAAGGTGACCTTATGGGATTTTTGCCAAATCTCAAATGTGAAATGGTAGTTCCACCTGATTTTTTACTGTCATAAGAGAAATACGCCTGTGCATATAAATCGGTCTTATCTCCTATTATTTTAACAGCTGTTTTGTTGGCCCCTACTGTGCCGTCAGAACCCAAACCCCAAAATTTGCACCTTATGGTACCTTCAGGGGAGGTTTCGACAATATCTTCTTCCGGAAGTGATGTGCCTGTTACATCATCTATTATTCCAATAGTAAAACCGTCCTTAGGTTCAGTATCTTTCAGGTTATTAAATACTGCAATAATTTGTGAAGGTGTGGTATCTTTTGAACCCAATCCATATCTTCCGCCAATAATCACGGGTTGGTCGTTTTTCCCATAAAATAAGCTCTTCACGTCTTTATACAGCGGTTCACCGGATGCTCCGGGTTCTTTTGTCCTATCCAGCACCGCAATCTTTTTGACTGTCTTCGGGATAACATCAAAGAAATATTTTTCTGAAAACGGCCTGTATAGATGTACCTTTATAACACCGAGTTTTCCGCCTTTTTTGTTTAAATAATCCACTACTTCTTCTACAGTATCGCATACAGAACCCATAGCAACTATAATGTTTTCCGCATCCTCAGCCCCATGGTAAACAAAAGGTTTATATTGTCTTCCCGTGATTTGACTGATTTTATTCATGTAATCCGCAACTATATGCGGGATTTCATTATAAAATTTGTTTGCAGCTTCCATACCTTGAAAATAGATGTCAGGATTCTGCGCTGTTCCTCTG
>CAYOQX010000159.1:0-3994 GCA_964406195.1 uncultured Alkaliphilus sp.
GGCTCGGATCCGGAAAGAGCCGTATTGATATCATCAGGGCGGAAGCTGCTCTACAAAGGGCTATCAACAGATTAAGGGTAGCAGGACAATAAAATAGAACAAAGGTAACCCTTGTTCATTTGTATAAATAATATTGGGCGATCAGATGATCGCCCTTATTTTTTCCACACATTATTTGTTTCATTTCCACATTATTTGTTTCATATATCAGGTTTAATACGCCACAGTGTCGGGCAATTCATCTTTCGGAGGTATGTCGCTTTCAATGGAAACATACATTTTTACAGGAAGAGCAACTATCATCTGATGGCTTTCGCTTATCCAGCCCATATCTTTATGGATGCCCAAAGGTACTATTTCATCTGACAATCTATGAAGCATTACCTTTCCGTTTTTCATTTCAAATTTAGCCTTGTATTCCTTATCATTAACTCGGAATGTAATTTCCTTAAACTCAGATTCCGGGGTATTTATCAGTGGAAAACGGGCAATTTCTTCACCTGCAACATTAACAACTATTTGTTTTGCCGAATCCGCATTTGTCAGCAATTTAGGTATTGCAAAAATGCCGACAATACTGCTTATTAAAACAAAAATAATTAATATTTTATCCGCTTTGGTCATTATTTTAAACATTTTTTTGCCTCCTAGGATGTATAAAAATGTCCATATCACATTATACCCTATTTATATTATTTAGAAAAGTGCAAAATTCTCTCCGGCAGCATCGGCCCCTCTTCAGTGCGTAAAAGAGGGCCTTCTTTTGTAGATTTTGTAAATATTTAGATTTATAGCTATGGTTTTTCGAGGCATAATAGTTGGGAGAAATAAAATAGGGCTAACTTTTTATCAAACAAAGATAAAAAAATAACAGGGAGGGAAATAATGGATGAAAAAACCGAACTCGAAAAAACGGTAGAGTATGCTATATGGGGACCTCCCCAAATAAAGGCGGATGAAAAACGTAAATGGTTGGGGGAATTTCGTGAAAGGGTAATACTCGGATTGACTATGGAACAGAGCTATCTGGAGGAAGCACTTGATTGTGTGGAGGATGCCTTAAAGCACGATATGGCGGAACTCATTATAGTAAACCAAAACATACTGATGGAAACGATGGCCGAATATATGAAACTTGCTAAAGATACCGGTAAAAGATTTAAGAGTGTTGCAACGGACAACAAAGAAGCCATGGGTGTTGTCATAGCAAGCAGTGAAGCCGTGGAAATAGACAATGTGGAAAGGAACCTCCGCTCCTAGGGCAGGGGGTTCTTTTTTAAAATATTGTTTGGTTACTATACTGCAAATTTGTTCCTTTTCTTTGGCCGTACAAGTCGTGATATACTATTTGCGGAGATTTGCTGTTGTTGTCAATTTCTCAAACCGTAATTGTACACAAGTTGTGATATACTATTTGCGAAAGGAATGATCGGGAAAACCCTATGATGATAATGATGACAGGGTTTTCATTTTAAATACAAATAAAATTTTTAATTATATAAAGGGTGGGCAGGTAATGGATAATAAAAATAATTTTAAATATTGTACGGCAGACGGCGGACAATTAGGGTGCAGTGATCTGAACCCTATGCAAAGGGAGGCTGTATGTGCAACGGAAGGCCCGGTCCTCGTATTGGCCGGGGCAGGTTCGGGAAAAACCAAAGTACTCACACACAGGTTTGCTTATTTGGTTGAGGAAAAGGGAATATCTCCCTATAATATTCTGGCAATTACATTTACAAACAAGGCCGCAAGGGAAATGAAAGAAAGAATTGAGGAACTTTTGGGGGACTATTACAGAGGGTTATGGGTGAGCACATTTCATTCCGCCTGTGTGCGTATTTTACGTATGGAAATAGATAAACTCGGGTTCGAAACAAACTTTGCTATCTATGACACTGCGGATCAGCAGGTTGTAATAAAAGAGTGTATAAAAGAATTAAACCTGGATGAAAAAACATATCAGCCAAGAGTGATTTTAGGTGCAATAAGCAGGGCAAAGGATCGTTTAATCGATACAAATGAATATACATACCAATTTGGGGATGATTTCAGAAATAAAAAAATCTCGGAGCTATACGAATTGTACCAAAACAAATTGAAAAGCAACAATGCTCTGGATTTTGATGATCTGATTATGAAAACTGTTCAGTTGCTTCAGGACAATCCGGAGGTTCTGCGCTATTATCAAAATAAATTTAAGTATATATTGGTAGATGAATTTCAGGATACCAATATGGCACAATATACCCTGGTCAGCTTATTGGCCGAGAGCCACAACAATCTCTGTGCGGTTGGGGACGATGACCAATCTATTTACGGTTGGAGAGGTGCCGACATCAGAAACATATTGGAATTTGAAAAGGACTTTTCAAATACACAAGTCGTTAAACTGGAGCAAAATTACCGGTCAACCAAAAGCATTTTGGATGCCGCCAATATAGTTGTCGCAAACAACATAGACCGAAAATCCAAGAAACTTTGGACCGATAATCAGGGCGGTGAAATAATACAATGCTATAGGGGAAATAATGAATATGATGAGGCGGATTTTATTGCATCTACCATAAAAAAACTCAACCGTGAGGAAAACAGGTCCTATTCCCAGTTTGCGGTTTTGTATCGCACAAATGCCCAATCCCGTGTGATAGAAGAAATGTTGATGAAAAATGCAATACCTTATAGGATTTATAGCGGAACCCGCTTTTACGACCGCAAAGAAATTAAAGATATTTTGGCCTATTTGAGAACAATTGAAAATCCGATTGATGATGTCAGCATCAAACGAATCATAAATGTCCCCAGGAGGGGTATAGGTGCCAAGAGCATGGAAAGACTGGAAGGATATGCGGATACGGACGGGGGGAGTTTTTTGGATGCCCTTTTGAATGCGGATGAAATACAGGGACTTACCACAAGGGTAAAAAGGCAGATAGGCAGATTTCTGAATCTGATAATGTCGTTAAGGGAAAAAAGAAATGAAATGACGGTTACGGATATAGTAGAAAATGTATACGAGAATAGCGGGTATATGGATGCACTGATGGCGGAGGAAAGCATAGAGGCGAAGGGCAGGATTGAAAATCTTAAAGAATTTCTGTCCTTGACCAAGGACTTTGATAAAAATGCGGAAGAAAAAACCTTGGAGGGATTCTTAGCCAGAACATCCCTGGAAACCACAATGGATGAGGACGAAAATGATAAAAATACGGTATCGTTGATGACACTTCACGGTGCAAAAGGCTTAGAATTTCCTGTAGTATTTATGGGAGGGATGGAGGAAGGCATCTTTCCATCATATATGTCGCTTCAGGAGAACAATGAGGAAGAAGAGAGAAGGCTGTGTTATGTAGGGATTACCAGAGCCAAGGAAAAACTCTATATGAGCCATGTTAGACAAAGAACCTTGTATGGAAACCGAAGTGCCAATCCGGTTTCCAGGTTTGTAGAGGAAATTCCTGAGGAACTTATTGACATGCACCGACCCTATGGCGGCAGGAAAAAAGCTAAAAAAACACAAACCTCACCGCTATTTACAGGGGCCATGACACATCGGATGAAAAAACCCAAACAAAGGCCCGATACAAATCGGATAGAAATAACTTCCAAGGTTAAACATCCTAAATTTGGTGTGGGAACAGTGGTATCTGTTGATGGAGAGATACTTACCATAGTTTTCGATACGGCGGGAATCAAGAAAATTTCATCGCGTTTTAAGAAATTGGAGATCATAGAAAAAGAATAATTCTTATAAGAAATTGTGAGGTGATGGGATGGATATGCTGAAAGAAATGAAGGAACTGGTGGGTAATTTAAATGAACACAGTTATAGATACTATGTTTTGGATGATCCCCTGATCAGTGACAGTGAATATGATGAGCTTTATGATAGATTACTGGAACTGGAAAAGCGGACGGGTACGGTGCTTCCGGATTCCCCTACAATCAGGGTAGGGGGAGAGGTGCTGGAGGGTTTTGCAACCCATGAACATCT
>CAYOQX010000160.1:0-3963 GCA_964406195.1 uncultured Alkaliphilus sp.
CTCCACTGTCTGTCAGCATATCCATAAATACATCTCTGTTTCTGAGTAAAAATGTGTTATTACCGGCCTCTTGCATGTATTCAAGACGTTTTTCCACCGGGGGCAAGTTTAATTTTTGTACTATCCTCACCTTATGCATCTCGAGCGGTACCTGTTCACCGCTAAAAAATTTTACCTTTGACATATTAGTAATTCCTCCTATTTTTTAAATATTTCCGATACATTTATAATTTAAATTAATATAATCATAATCCGATTCCATCTAAAATCACTCCCCGGTTGTATAAATTTGATGCTTTTGCTTAATGTTCTCTATCTTTTTACCTGATAAGCCCTGTTATATTACACTTGGTATATCATAAGTCTTTCTTATGAATCAGGAAATCATCCATAAGTCCATAAAAAAATCGCCCTCTGTGCGTACACAAATACACAAAGGGCGAATTGATTTCCGCGCTACCACCTTAATTTACCAGTATCTCACGATACTAACCTTATCAAGTACCGACCCGACGGTGAGTACTTTAGCACTATAACGGGCACAGGCTGCCGTCTTAGCCTACTGAGTGATTAACCTTTCGGTAAGAAGTTCATAAGATGTATTCAGAATAATATCCCCTTGCACCTCTCACCAACCGGTAACTCTCTTTAAGGTATTCTTATTCCTACTAGTTCTTAGTCAACACTTTTAAAATATTTTTACTTTTGATTTCAATATAACAATAGTATAATTTCATTTCGGATTGATGTCAAGCCTTTTTTTAAAAATCGGGCTTCAGAATTACAAAATTCGATTTGAAAAGCAAAAAGAACCGTCCCCGGTGCTTTTTAGAATTTGAGTATGATTCCCACTATGGCAGTACCTACAAGATAGGTTATGGGGTGCTTTTCGTATTTTCTCATTAAGAATATGGTAATGCCGAATAATATAATGGCCTTTATATCCAGTATTGATAGGATTTTGGATGTGGCATTGTATTTCTCAATGTTGAATAATGCCAGTTTTGCAACCTCAAAGCCCACTGCCATAATAAGTCCGGCCACCGCCGGTCTTATGCCGGTAAATGCGGATTGTACAATCGGTGTTTCAGAGAATTTTGTGAAGTAGTATGCAATCAGCAGTATGATTATAACAGAAGGGGTCACAACACCTATAGTTGCTACTATACCCCCCAAGGTTCCCGCCGTTGTGTTACCTACAAATGTAGCCGCATTTATACCTATGGGCCCCGGTGTGGATTCCGAAATTGCTATCATGTCCAGTATTTGTTCATGGGTAATCCAACCATATTTTTGCCCCAGTTGTTGAATAAACGGAATAGTTGCAAGACCGCCGCCTATAGCAAATAATCCTATTTTAAAAAATTCCAAGTACAGTTTCAAATAAATCATTCCACATCATTTCCTTCGTCTTTTGCTTCATTTTTGATACTGTCCCATCCTCTTAAAATTCCTATCAGGGCTGATATGACTATTATAATAATCGGAGAGAAATCAGTGAAAGCTATAAATATAAATGCAATTATAAGTATCATTATACATGCCCGATTTTTTACAACCTGTTTGGACATTTTGAATACTGCATCTGCAATTAATGCAACAACCCCCACTCTCACACCTCCGAGAGCATGCTGTACAATCTTATAATCCTGAAAACGTTTAAAAAACGTTGTTATTACGGTTATGATAATTAAAGATGGCAGTATTACTCCCAATGTTGCTACAATTCCCCCCGTAATGCCTTTTCTTTTGTAGCCAATAAATGTCGCCGTGTTTACGGCAATTACCCCGGGTGTGCATTGGCCGATAGCAAAACAATCTATAATTTCTTCATCCGTAGCCCATCCTTTTGTTTCTACAACCTCTTTTTGTATGATCGGGAGCATCGCAAAACCTCCGCCAAATGTAAATGCTCCAATATTAAAAAACATAGTGAACAATTCCCAAAGCTCTGTCATATGTTTCACTCCTGTGTGTTTTATCCGATTTCAGACTGACTTTTTCTGCCAACGAACTGGCTATTGTAAAGGTCTGCATAAAAACCATCTCCGACCAAAAGTTCATCGTGTGTCCCTCTTTCGATAATGCTGCCCTTGTCTATAACCAATATTATATCCGCATCGCGTATTGTGGATAATCTGTGGGCTATTACAAAACTTGTTCTTCCCTTCATGAGGGTTTGCATGGCTTTTTGTATATATATTTCCGTTCTGGTATCTACACTGCTGGTAGCCTCATCCAGAATTAAAATAGCCGGATTTGCCAATATGGCACGAGCAATAGTCAAGAGTTGTTTTTGGCCCTGTGAAATATTAGATGCTTCCTCACTCAATACCGTATCATATCCGTCCGGAAGTCTTCTGATAAAGTAATCCGCATGGGCAGCCTTTGATGCTCTGATAATATCTTCCTCTGCAGCATTTTGTCCGCCGTAGGCAATATTGTCCCTTATAGTCCCGTTGAATAACCAAGTATCCTGAAGCACCATACCGAAAATATTCCTCAGATGCTTCCTCGACAAATCCCTGATATCAATACCGTCAATGGTAATTTTACCTCCCCCTATTTCATAAAAACGCATAAGAAGGTTTACAACGGTAGTTTTACCTGCTCCTGTCGGCCCTACAATAGCAATGGTTTGACCTGATTTAACTTCTATATTCATATCTTCTATCAAAGGTTCTTCCTTTTTATATGAAAATTCCACATTTTGAAATACGACTTCCCCCTTCGGTGCCTTGATAACCCTACTGTCTTCTCTGTCCGGTATCTCCTCTTCTTCATCCAGAACCTGGAACACACGTTCCGCCGATGCTATGGTAGCCTGCAGTATATTTGCTATGTTGGCCGTTTGGACGATTGGTTGTGTAAATTGTTTTGAGTATTGTATAAATGCTTGAACATCCCCGATTTTCACCGCATTTCTGATTGCTAAAATACCGCCGGCAACAGAAATAATAATAAAACCTATGTTATTAATGAAGTTCATAGAAGGCATAATTACACCTGAAATAAAAATAGCCTTTAAACCTGCATCATAAAGATTTTCATTGATTGTTTCGAATTGTTCTATGGATTTTTCTTCCCGAGAAAATGCTTTAATTATTTTATGACCTGTATACATTTCCTCTATATGCCCGTTAAGTTCACCTAAAATGCTCTGCTGTTTTAAAAAATATCCCTGTGAACGCTTGGCAATTATTTTTGTTACCAGTATATACAAGGGCAAGGTTATAACCAGCATCAATGTCATTGTAGGACTGATTGCAAGCATCATAATTATTATCCCTATCAGGGTGGTCAATGATGTAATAAGCTGGGTAGCACTCTGTTGCAGGGTATTGCTTATATTGTCAATGTCATTTGTGACACGGCTCAATATTTCACCGTGAGTATGGGAATCAAAAAACTTTAACGGCAGTCTGAAAAGTTTATTATTTACATCGTTACGCATATTATACATTGTTTTCTGGGTGACGGTTGCCATAACAAGCTGTTGTATATAAGCAAAAATCGCGCCGGCTATGTATAGCACAGCCAAGATAACAAGTATCCTGAATATATAACCAAAATCTATGCCGGTCCCCGCCGCACCCTGCATTTTTTGTCTTACTCCTTCGTAGAGTTTGGTTGTTGCTTTACCCATAACCCTCGGACCGAGTACGTTAAATGCTGTACTCAGTATGGCCGTTACAACCACCACAACCAACTGAAGACTGAAAGGCTTTAAATAAATCAACAGTCTTTTGAGTGTACCCTTAAAATCCTCCGGTTTTTCAAAGGCCATACCCATTACGGGGCCTCTCCCGCGGCCTCTGCCCATTCTTATTTTTTGTCTCCCTCCTCCGTTATCTTTCATCAGGCAATCTCCTCCTCTGAAAGCTGGGAAGACACGATTTCCCTGTAAACATTGCAGGTTTTTAATAGTTCCTTATGCTTTCCTATTCCCAAAATCATACCTTT
>CAYOQX010000161.1:0-1944 GCA_964406195.1 uncultured Alkaliphilus sp.
TGTTTTCTATTTTCTTTAATACCAATTTGTTGCAAATATAAGAAAACAATGCTGCAATTGCTCCTGCGAGTATTGACATTGGACAAACCCTTTCCGAAACACCGAAAAGCACAGGGGACGGTTCTTTTTGCTTTTTGACAAACGTCGGTCCGCCTCCTTGCCCCCCTTCGAAGCGTAAGGGACGGTTCTTTTTGCTTTTCGGGAGGCGGCGCCGGCCTACCACCTTACCCCTTTGGACGATTTTTATGGCTTTTCTTAATCTTCAAAAAGCAAAAAGAACCGTCCCCTGTGCTTCTGTGCTTCTGTGCTTTGTGCTTTTTAGTTATTGTGATCATTCATTGCCAAGCAAATCCCATCGGTAATTATGGTTTCACATGCTTCAGCGGCCTTCTCTATGGTTTGGAGTATTATGGGGATTTCATTTTCCTGAAATCTGCCGAGGACATGGTCCGTTAAATCCCCGAATTGCGGTTTGCCGATACCTATCCTCACCCTTGGAAATTGATCCGTTTGTATCTGATATATGATGGATTTCATCCCATTGTGGCTTCCGGCACTTCCTTTTCTCCTTATTCTTATAGAGCCTAATTCTATATCCGTATCATCGTAAACCACTATAATGTTTTGGGTATCTATCTTATAAAATCGCACTATATCCAAAACACTCTGTCCGCTCAGGTTCATAAATGTTTGGGGCTTGACCAGCATCACCCTTTTTCCATCGATAAAACCATTTCCATACAATGCTTTGTGTTTTAATTGTTTTATATCTATATTGTTTCTTTTCGCCAATAAGTCTATTGTTTCAAAACCTACATTGTGCCTTGTGGCACTGTATTTCCTTCCCGGGTTTCCAAGCCCAACTATTACATGCATGTCCGCCACCTTCATTTTAATCAAATAATTTACTTACAGAAGTATTTTTATAAATTCTCTTGATTGCTTCAGCAAATATCGGTGCTACAGATATAACCTCGATTTTATCAATTTTTTTATCTTCCGTTAGGGGAATAGTGTCTGTAACAACAAGTTTTTTGATCACGGAATTTTGAATTCTCTCTATGGCGGGTCCTGAAAGCACGGGATGGGTACAGCATGCATATACATCTTTGGCACCAAGCTCCTTCAATGCCTCGGCTCCGCGTACCATTGTACCGGCGGTATCAACTATATCATCAACCAAAATAACATTTTTATTCCTTATGCTTCCAATAACATTCATTACCTCCGCCTCATTGGCTCGTGTTCTTCTTTTGTCAATTATAGCAATTGATGTATCCAATAGACTTGCAAAGTTTCTGGCCCTGGTCACACCGCCCACGTCCGGTGAAACAACCGCAACATCTTCCAGACCCAGTTTTGTAAAGTATTCTACCAGTATCGGGGCACCCAGAAGATGGTCTACAGGAATATCAAAATATCCTTGAATTTGGGCGGCATGCAAATCCATAGTCAAAATTCTGTCCGCACCTGCCGTTGTCAATATGTCCGCAACTAATTTTGCAGTAATGGGATCCCTTGCCTTGGCCTTTCGATCTTGGCGGGCATAGCCGTAGTAAGGAATTACAGCTGTTACCCTGCCTGCGGAAGCCCTTTTGAATGCATCTATTAAAATCAGTAATTCCATCAAATTATCATTCACCGACGGGCTTGTGGGCTGAACCACGAAAACATCTTTACCCCTTACACTTTCCTCTATATTCACAGAAATTTCACCGTCATTAAAAGTCGTCACATTTGCTTTTCCTTGAGATATCCCTATCGCATCGGAAATGTTTTGTGCTAATACAGGATTAGCATTTCCGGTAAATATTTTAACTCCATCCATGCTCATATGGAACTTTCCTCCTTAGTTATTTTTCTTTCCGGGTATGGGTCCGAATTATTTTTCCAATAATCCTTTCTTGGCTACCCAACCTTCTTTATTTTCCTGACGTGCTCTTT
>CAYOQX010000161.1:1954-3945 GCA_964406195.1 uncultured Alkaliphilus sp.
CTATTGCCAGGGCACCACCCGGCACCTCCGAAGTAATGGTGGAACCGCAGGCTATATATCCGTTCTCTTTGACGATTAAAGGGGCTACCAAATTTGCATTGCTGCCTATAAAAGCATTATCCTCCACCGTGGTTCTGTTTTTTCCTTTGCCGTCATAATTAACAAAAACAACACCGCAGCCTACATTTACATTTTTGCCTACATCCGCATCCCCTATGTAGGATAGATGAGCCGCACTGGAACCGTCGCCTACTACAGAATTTTTCACCTCTACAAAGGTACCTATTTTAACATGTTTGCCGATATCACTCTTCGGCCGTAAATGGGCATATGGACCTATAGTTGAATAGTCGTCCACCTTGCTGTCAATAATGGTTGAACTGTGGACCTCAACCCCGTTACCTATAATAGTATCCTCTATACGGCTGTTTTGTCCAATAATACAATTCTCACCTATTATAGTATTGCCCTTCAATATAGTTCCGGCGTATATAACGGTATCTTTACCTATTGTAACAGTTTTATCTATATACGTATGCTCGGGATTGATTATTGTTACACCGTTCGACATGTGCTTTTCGGCTGTTCTTTTTCTCATTATGCCCTCTACCTCCGATAATTGTTTCCTGGAGTTTACCGCCATGATTTCCTCATAATTCCCGGTCTTATATATACCCACATCAAAGCCCATATCACAAATGACCGATAGTACATCCGTCAGATAGTATTCCCCCTGAGTATTGTCATTTTTCAGTCTCGGGATTGCATCCTTTAATATTCTTCCATCAAAACAATATATACCGGAATTAATTTCTACAACGGATTTTTCTTTGTCTGTAGCATCCTTCTCCTCAACTATTTTTTGTAATCTGTTTTTTGTGTCCCTGATGATCCTCCCATAACCCTCAGGATTTGGCAGGTCGGCTGTAAGCACCGTGGCCTTAAAACCTCCTTCTTCATGATAATTAATCATAGATTTCAGGGTTTTTTCCGTAATCAAAGGCCCATCCCCGCATAACACCAGTACTGTGCCCTCTCCAATCTTATCATATGCCATCATTACTGCATGGCCCGTCCCCAGTTGTTCTTTTTGGAGCACGGTTTTTACCTCCGGCGAAAGACTCTTTTTTACTTTTTCCGCCTCATGACCAATTACTGCAATACATTCTTCTATATTGGAATTATTTACTGCATCTACAACATGTTTAAGCATAGTCTGTCCACAGACCTTATGAAGCACTTTTGGCAATCCTGATTTCATTCTTGTGCCTTCTCCTGCTGCCAAAATGATTGCTTTTGACTCCATTTTTTATTTCACCTCTATAATATATGTTTAAAAAATATCTCGTTTTATTTCTCATATAATAGTTTATTACATTTTGTATGAATAATGAACCCCAAAAACCAAATTAGGCCGCAACAAATAAAATTAAGTTGAGCCATAGCAAATAAATAAGGAGGTTGTTTCACCTCCCTATAATAATAATATTATTCGATTATTCCCTCGGTTTCTTCTTCAACCTCTATCTCTACCGCTTCTTCGGTTTCTGTTTCTCCAATTTCTGCCTCATCTGTCCCTTCGATTTCTGTTTCCTCTGCAGCCGCTTCCGCAGCCTCCGCCTTTTCCGCTTCCGCCCTCCTGGCCTCTGCTTCCTCAGCCCTTGTCTTTTCCAGATCGCATATCTTCTCGTACTGGGCAAAAATAGCACTTTGAATTTTGTTTCTGGTCTCCGAGTTTATTGGATGGGCTATATCCCTGAAATCGCCTTCACCCATTTTTCGGCTTGGCATCGCAATAAACAGCCCGTTTTGGCCGTCAATGATTTTGATATCATGAACGACAAATTCATCATCAAAAGTTACCGAAACGATTGCCTTCATCTTGCCTTCAGTAGTTATTTTGCGTATCCTTACATCTGTCACTTGCATTTAAGTTTCACCCCTCCATCTTTTTGTCAACTTATTTTTCGCATACCCCAATCCACTTTTGG
>CAYOQX010000162.1:0-3872 GCA_964406195.1 uncultured Alkaliphilus sp.
CCGGCCTAATCTTGCCTGTAGATATAATCCTCATTTCATTCAGCTACCTTTCCCTTGGATTTGGTCCTCGTGTACAGGCACATGTTTACAGTCCCGGATCATGCTGCCTGCAATCCTGCCTATATATTTTAATAATTGCCGGGTCTTAAAATCAAAGGCCTCATTATAAGGTATTCTTGATTTCCAAACACACAAACCGCCCATGATTTTTCCTCCGATCCATACCGGAACAACCATGGCCACCAATGGATAGGCGTCTTTAAAGTGTTTATAATCGGCATCTGCCCCAAAATCATCAATAATTTTTATCTCACCGTGTTTTATTACCCCCCTAACCAATTCCTCCGCTATAGGGGTCAAAGATTCGGCGGGGAATTGTTCTTCAAGGCAATAGGTCTCCTTGCGATAGACCTGGAGATTTTCCGAATTCCCGCCAGTCTTATTTAACCAAAGACTGCAACCAATAGTCCCCTTAATTCCTTTGCATATAATCCCTGTAATGACAGCACAGCGCCCATCGTATTCATTACACTCATTACATTCTTTAATAATTTTTTCTATCATATTTAACATCCCCAGGACAACTTCCTCTTGAACTGTTTCTGTTGTGTTTTTTATATTGAGTATCTGTCTTCTTATTTTATAAAGGGATTTTATCGTACCTTGCATCCTCGGATTATCTATTTTCATATCCCCGGGTATTTTCCCAACAGCTAGTTCGTCAATAAATCCATTAATTTCCTTCAGAGGTTTATGTATCTTTTTATAAATAATCCAATTAACTAGCAACATTAAAAAACCCATAATTATAGCACTACTGAGCAAGATCTTGTATAAGGTGCCGGACAACAGGCCATAACTTCTATTTCTGAATAAGCCTATATAAAGGCCCCTCCCCAATTCGTTCATACTGTCATCCAAAGGGATATATCCTTCCAAGGTGGCATTTTTTATGTTTATGTCTATCCTGGGTTTACCTGAAACATCCAGTCTTTTAAAATCAAAATGTTCCTCATCAGTATACAATACCTCCGGATTACCGTTTCTACAGTAAACCATGTATTTCATATGTGGATGGATCAATAGATAATCTAAATAATCATGTAACCTATCTTCCGACCCTGTTTTATGAATATGTTTTATATTCTCAGTTATTTCGGTAAAACGTCGCTCAATTTCTTTTCTGTCTTCATTTTTGCCTATAAATTCGATACAAATACCGAAAAATAATATATAAACCATGAAAATAAATAGTAGTATAGTTGTCATAAATTTTATTTTTTTACTGTCTTTTATAATAATCGCCTCCCCACATTCACTGTCTTTGGTACAAATATTTCTTTTGCGCACCTATTAAACCCGTTTTTCTCCCCATATCTGTTTTTGTAATGCCAGAAAGGTGCCTTTCCGTGAGGTGGATAATATAATTTTGTCCATGTATTTTCCCATTAATGAAAAACCTATCCCTAATGAAGCCTGCTTTGTTGAAAAGCCCTCTGTAAGAAGGGTATCGGGTAATTCCTTTAAATTTATACCTTTCCCATTATCCAATATGTATACAGTTAACCTGCGGTTTTTTATCGATAACAAAACTTCCCCGGTGCCTGCATGTTTAATGGCATTTGTTATAGCTTCCGATAAACACAGCAATACGTCTGCACGGTTTTTTCCGTTCCACCATGAAGGATTTTTCTCAGCCAAAATATTATCTATTTCTTTTCTGCATCTTGTTATATCCCATATTTCCGTCAGCTTTGTACTGTATATAGGAAAGTCCTCAGACATTTTTTTAATAAATGCTCCCCTTGACAATAACAGAATTTTGCTTCGCGTTGCCACCTCAATAATTTCTTTATAAATCCCAAAGATGTTTTCTTTTTCCTCAACAATTTCACCTATGGGCTTCCGCTGTTTTGCTCCCCTATACCGATCCTTATGTAAAATCTTGTTAAATTCTTTGATTAACAGTCCCAATTTACCATCTATATTTTCCTCAAAATATGTTCTCTTCCCCCACCTTATTTCCTTGGATTGCTTAATGAATAACTCAACAGGTTTTAATACTTCATCCACAGACATTAGGCTGACAAATCCTATTGCCAATATAATAACTAACGGAAAAACCCATACCCGATTTAACAATTTTTCAGTCTGTTCTATTGTTATGCCTTCCTCCATATCCATAGCCAAAACAGCCACCTGTTTTTTATTGCTATTATAAATAGGTTTATATACTGAAACAAAATTGTCTTTTTCTCTATATATAAAAGTTTCACCGACAACAGAACCTAAATATATTCCCGGTGCTACCAGGTTTTGATTTTCTCCTAACAACATTCTATTTTCCATATCTGTGTCAGTCGTCAATACAATTTTCCAAACACCGGAGTTTCCGGTCTGAACCATTGTACATATATTAACTATTTCAGGAAACTTTTCTTTAATATTTGATAATAACCTGTTTGTCTCCCTACTGAAAGTGTTCCCTACATTATTGTTTTTGGTGAATCTTTCATGCTCATCTCCATCTATTTGATCAACCAATATTTCACTAACCCTTACCATTTTTTCCTCAACTTGTAGATAGATACAGTGTATAACATTTATATATATAACTTTAAAAATTATAAGTATTGATATTATACCGATTATAATTGCAGTAATAATTTTATTTTTGTTTTTTAGACTGTTTTTAATATCTAAAATCCTCTGTTTTCCCCCTGATAAATTCATGATTTTTAACCACCTTGTATTATCTGTCTTAGCCCTATCAGCTCCAATACTTCTTCAATGTCATCATTTTTATTGTCTACTGCTACCTCTACACCTATGCCTACATACTCCCTGTAATATCTGATTAATTGCCCGATCCCCGTGGAATCTATGAAATCCAATTCGTCCAGGGAAAAAACAAGTTTTTTTATATTTGCCAGGTCCTCATTTCGCAGGAAATTGTCTAAAGCTTCTCCTGTATACATGTCCAATTCCCCCATTAACTTGAAATAAATTATCTCATCCTTCTTTTCTTTATCAATTTTTAACACAATAATTTCCTCCTTATAACAACTGTTCTACAATTTCATCTTTAAAAACAAATTGCACATATTTTTTCAGCTCGGTATTTTTTCGCTTGTGTTCGCCAATCCCCAGTACAACATTAGGATAAAGTTTTTCCGCGATGATATTTCCGTCTATGGAAACAGTTACTAATGTTGGGACACCTATTTCAGAACCGATCGCTTCAGCAACTATTTTTGTACCTGCATAAATTTTACCTCCACGACAGGAACCCTTTATGTTTATTTTCCCTCCACTATGTATTTTAGAATGGTATACCCCGGAACCCCTTATAACTATGTCCCCTGTTGCTTTTATCACAGCGTTTTGACAATAATTAATGCTGACGTTGGCAGGCTCGTCCGCACTTTCACGGATATGTTCAATAATTTGACCTAGGAAATCTTTGTATTTAGTAATTTCATCAATATGTTGTATCTGAAGGGGACCTAAACCTGAAAATTTATTATACATTAATCCGACAACAGGCCATATCCCTTCCCTCTTCTTATCGCTATCCGACGGCATCATTTTATAAAATTTCCCCAGGATTTTGGGTATGTCGGAAAAGCGCATTTCTATGATGAGTTTTATAAAATAACCATGTCCCTTTACCTCCAAGTCTTCAGTGGAGAATTTTTTGTTGTTTTTTAGTTGATCAAATGCATTTTTCACTCCCATTAACTTGTTTTTTAATTTCTCCAAAAAGTATAACATACTTTTATACTCCGCGGCTTCGCCTCCGGCACATACCAATCCCCCGACCAAATTGTTGTTTATATATACCCCGTTGCCACCATACACTTTAGCATGAA
>CAYOQX010000163.1:0-3861 GCA_964406195.1 uncultured Alkaliphilus sp.
TTAACTGATCTATTATAGGCAGACCCATCTTTTTGGCACACTCTATACATATGCCCTTCATTTCGGATTTCCCATCTTCCATTTTCGTCACGAAAATCACTGCTATATTCTTTTTACATATAGAACATTTTTTCATAGTAAATCCTCTCCATGCTTTTGTATGATCCTTTTTTTCATTATATCACATACCTACAAATAACAAGCAATTGTTAATATTACCAATCGGACCCGGCCTTTCATTCACATTATCATATATATTAACAATATCAAGAATATTGCTATATTACTAGACAAAACAACAAATTGTTTATATTTTCCAGAAGGGTATATGCCCTAAATAATGTGCAATTATAAAAACCCCATTAAATAAGGGGTTCTATGCATCCTGTTATCAATACCGGTTTTTTATTTTGTTCTTTTATTATATACAATCCTTTACCGCAATTCCTTTAAAATGCTGCCTCTATGTTATTATACCCAATTATCATCTTCGAAAAACAGACAACAGCCACAACTTATCGGTTAAACTGAAATAAACATAATTAGATATGGTTTGCCTTATCAACTTTGACACTATTAAATATAGTTTACTTTATTAATTTTGACACTTTCTTAAACAGCGGGGTACCTGCTTTCTTCAGCAAATCAAAACATACAATTTCCGTAGTAGTAACAACGGCTCCCATATCGCGCATTAATTCCAAAGCTGTTCTATAATCTTGTTTTGTACGTGAACACACTGCATCGGAAACTACAAACACCTGATAACCGTCAGCCAATAAATCCCTCGCTGTTTGAAGCACACAAACATGGGTTTCCATACCGACTATGATAACCTTTTTCCTTCCCAATTGTTTAAGGTCCGAATTTACCTGTTCGATACAACCTGTAAAGGTTATCTTTTCATAGGTTGAATTCTTATCCAAATTATCGGCTAATTGTTCAACAGTGCTCCCTAAACCCTTCGGATACTGCTCTGTAACTAAAATAGGAATTTCCATATCCTTTGAAGTTTTGATTAAAACATCGGTATTGTCAATTACTTTATCCCCGTATTCCATTGCTGCCGATAAACGTTCCTGTACATCAATTATCAGCAAAACAGTATCTTCCTTAGTTAAAGTAAACTTATCCAATAAAAACACCCCTCCTAATCATCTTTATACCTATACGCATATTTATAATTACTGCACACAATACTTATCCGTCAGCTAAATATATAGTACCCTTAAGGATTTTAAAATTAACAGTCAAACATATGTTTTACTTATTTTATCATACGGAATATATTTAATCTACATTTTCTACTTTATTGCGGGTATAATTAGCTTAATACCGGGGGAAATCGGGATTGGGGCCGGGAATACCGATTCCCATATTCCATCCCCTTACTCGACATGAACCGAATTATACAAACGAATTGGAGGGATATATATCAAATATGAAGGCATAATTTATCGTCCACCCAGTGAATCCGAAAGTTTAATTATACAGGCTACCATAGGTTGTCCCCACAACAAATGCAGTTTTTGCAATATGTACAAAGACAGGAGATTTAAAATAAGACCGATAAAAGATATAATAAAGGATTTAAAAACGGCAAAAACACAATATGGGGAAAATGTTGAAAACATATTTTTCAGTGACGGCAATACGATTCTGATGAAAACAAAAGACTTGCTTAGATTGTTGAACTGTTGCAAGAAACTTTTCCCAAAATCAAAAAGAATAACAATGTACGGTTCCGCTAAATATATTAATTTAAAAAGTCTGGATGAATTTATTCAATTAAAAGAAGCCGGGCTCTCCAGAATACATTGCGGTATGGAATCAGGCAATGATGAGGTTCTAAAATTTACGAACAAAGGTTTCACAAGAAAAGAAATGGCTAAGGCTGGAAAGCTAATAAAAAAGGCCAATATTGAATTAAGCATGTATTACATTGTCGGACTGGGCGGAACCAAATTATCCAAAGACCATGCAATTGACAGCGGCACCTTAATAAATGAGATAAACCCTGAATTTATTAGAATCAGGACTCTTCTGATTTTTAAAGATACCCCTTTGTATGAATTATATAAACAAAATAAATTTCAACTTTTGGATGCACATGGGGCTCTGCATGAAACCAAACTTTTTGTAGAAACCTTGGATAATATAAACAGTCATTTCCTAAGCGACCACAGAGCCAATTATTATAAAATCAACGGAAAAATCCCGGAAGATAAACAAAAAATCTTGGAAGACCTGAATTATGCGTTGTCGCTGGACAAATCAAATTTCAGATCTCCTACATCCGGAACACTCTAAGACAAGATCTCAGTTTCGGTAACACATTCATTTTTTATCTTCCCGACTAAAAACTGCAAAGCATCAATAACATGAGGTCTTATATCACCGCCTATAAGCACATACATTATATCATCACCAAGCTTGAGCCTGCCCTCATTGAGCCAAACCCTTACATGAAATATCCCGTCCATCTTATAAGTCTCGGCAACAACCTCATCAACCTTTTCCGCATCATAAGCAAACTCCATTCCTTCTACCGTGGAACCGTCATCAATTCCTTGGCGTACCTCCGCCCTCGGGGTTCGGCGTACAACTCCGTTATGAACCAAAAACATACCTTCTTGCGCGGCCTCCGGATCGGACTTTGCCTCTCTCAGCCACTCATCAATCGACGGCACGCACCGGGACAAGCACCGGGGACGGTTCTTTTTGCTTTTCATATACACTCCTCCCTCCTCCTTCAAATCACATAAGCACAGGGGACGGTTCTTTTTGCTTCCCGCATATGTTGTATTTTCATCCTGCCCTTTTATGATTTCATTTTTTT
The DNA here is from genome assembly GCA_964406195.1 of uncultured Alkaliphilus sp. GTDB lineage: Bacteria > Bacillota > Clostridia > Peptostreptococcales > Natronincolaceae > JAAZJW01. The sequence goes on from CAYOQX010000163.1 coordinate 2,840, forward strand.
ATCGCAGATTTCCATAGTTTCCATAACAATGCCCCTAAGACCTCTTTTTTCTAAATTGTAGACTCCCTCTATGGTAACACCTGCAGGAGATGAAACCATATCCTTCAATTCTCCCGGGTGGATCCCTTTTTCCAATATCATCTTTCCGGTTCCGACCAAAGTTTGCGCAGCATAAATATAAGCCTTATCCCGCGGCATACCCTGCAGTACACTTCCATCCGCCAGCGCTTCTAAGAACATGGCAATATAAGCCGGACTGCATCCGCTTATGCCCGTCACCACATCCATCAAATGCTCCTCAACCTCATCTACCCTGCCTACGCTACTCAATAGGCCTACAACCAGATCAACTTCCTCCCCGGTCACATTCTTACCTGTACTCAATGCGATCATACCCTCGCCGACAGTTACCCCGACATTGGGCATTATGCGAATTATTTTTACCGATTGTTTGAAAAACCGGTTTATATCATCTGTCATAACTCCTGCCATCATTGATATGATCAGTTTTTCATTGTTTATGTAGGAACTGATTTCTTTTAAAACGGATTGATATACATCCGGTTTGATGGAAAGAAATATCATATCGGATTCTTCAGCTACTCTAATATTATTTTCACATACATTTATATTATACCTATTGCGCAATTCCTCTGATTTTTCCATGATTCTATCAGCAACATATATTTGGCTGTTTACATTTTTAAAACTGTCCACCAAACCATCGATTATTGTCGAGGCCATATTGCCGGCCCCGATAAATCCTATTTTTTTATCCATTTTCCACACCACCTTTTAGGATGCCGAAAGCATCGAAAACAGCGTCAAATTAAGCATCAAATTATATTTTTTACTTTGAGCGCATTTCAACGTTCCGATCAACATTCGGTACCTTTTTGTTTTTCATATATTAGATAAACAAAAATAACTGTTTTTAATGTATCACTCGACACCTCACTATTTTTCAGGTATTAAAAAGTAGGAATAACTGTCCTTAGCACTTTTCAAAAAGCAAAAAGAAC
>CAYOQX010000164.1:0-3317 GCA_964406195.1 uncultured Alkaliphilus sp.
CTTCGGGTTTTCTTATTTTTGTGTTGATTTTTTGTACCGTATCAAAGGAATGCAATATTTTTTCGCATATTTTTTCCGCCAGTGCCTCTAATAAATTGCATCGTTCTTTTACAATAACTTTTTCTATTGTTTTATACACTTCTTCATAGTTAACAGTATAATCAAGATTATCGGTTTGCCCCGCCTTTTTTAAATCAATATATAATATTACATCAACAAAAAATTTTTGGCCCAGTCTCTTTTCTTCTTCAAGAACCCCGTGATAGCCGTAGAATGTTAAATTTTCCATAATAATTTTATCCATCAAAATTCCCCCTAAATATAGCATCGGCCACTTTAACGGCTTTTAGATTTTCTACTACATCGTGAACTCTGACAATGTCCACATCCTGCATGATACCGATTGCAGTAGTGGCCAGAGTGCCTTCCAACCTTTCTTTTGGAGGAATATCCAATATCTTACCTAACATGGATTTTCTTGAGGTACCTAGCAATATGGGGTATCCGAGTTTTTTCAGTTCATTCAAACGTCTCATTACAACAATGTTTTGTTCAAATGTTTTTCCAAATCCAATACCCGGGTCTAACACAATACCCTCTTTATTGATACCGGCATCTGATGCAATTTTGACAGATCTCTCAAAAAATTTGTTCATTTCTTCAATTATGTCCCCTTTGTAATATGTGTCCTCCTTGTTATGCATGATTATAACGGGAACATTGTACTCGGCTACAATTTCCGCCATTTCACTGTTTTCCTGTAATCCCCATATATCGTTAATTATATGAACCCCACAGCTTAGTCCCGCCTCGGCTACCTCCGGTCTTATAGTATCCAGCGAAATAACAGCATCGGTTTCCTCAATCATTCTATTTATTACAGGGATTACCCTTTTTATTTCTTCCGCTGCTGTGATTCTGGTATGGCCGGGCCTTGATGACTCTCCACCAATGTCTATTATATCGGCACCTTGTTCCAGCATTTTTTTAGCATGGCTTACAGCCTTTTCAACTGAAATAAAGTCTCCGCCGTCGGAAAAGGAATCCGGGGTAACGTTTAAGATACCCATAATATATGTTCTCTGTCCAAAATTAATACCGAGCCGAGAAAAATCTACTCCTTTGTTTGTTCCGATTAATCTTTTATCTGTTTCAGTCATATTCCACACCGCCTAACCGCCATTGTTTATAATGGACATAACTTCGGCCCTTGATTTATGATCTGTAGCAAATACACCCCTGACCGCCGAAGTGATTGTCCTGGAACCGGGCTTTTTGATTCCTCTCATTGTCATACACATGTGTTCAGCTACTATAACAACAATAACGCCATACGGCTCAAGCTCTTTTTGAATGGTATCGGCCACTGTAGATGTAAGCCTTTCCTGCAATTGAGGCCTTTTTGAAACAACGTCTACCACTCTGGCTAATTTGCTCAGGCCTGTCAATTTTCCGTTCCTCGGCAGATATCCAACGTGTGCTTTACCAAAGAAAGGTATCAGATGATGTTCGCAAACAGAATAAAATGGAATGTCCTTTATTAAAACCAATTCTTCATACTTTTCCTGCTGAAAATGTATTTCAAGATAGGTACCGGGATCTTCCTTAAGCCCGCTGAATATCTCTTCGTACATATTTGCAATCCTTCTGGGTGTATCTACAAGTCCCTCTCTATCAGGATCTTCACCTATGGCATAAAGTATCTCCTTAACCGCTTTTTTGATTCTTTCCTTGTCCAAAGCCAGCCCCTCCTTTTTTAAACCAGACAGATTTAAATTATGAATTAAACACCAAATAATAACAACATTATACCATAAAGGGGCTATTTAGCAATTACAGAGTTGATGGCATATTAATTTAAATACAACCTAACAAATGCAGTAATATGGCTTTTTGTGCATGTTTCCTGTTCTCAGCTTGCTGTAATATTGTTTCGATATTTTTTTCAATCATATCCCTGCTGATTTCATATCCGGAATGGATTGGCATATCATGCATTATCTTTGCTCCGCTATCAGACAATAATTCACTGTTTAATTGAAAAGGCATCATTTTTTCAATTCTCTTATTTTTTAAATCCGTAAATTCCGGATTGTTGAAAAATTCCATGTCAACCCAACTATCTGTGTATATAACATCCATACCATTTGCCAGGTCCATAGCTTTTTCTTTAGTATATTCGGTATGGTCCAACAGATATAGGTTTCCCGTTTTTTCGGCGTTATCAATTATTTCCCGATCAAATGATACCTCATTGATTATGGGAGCAAGCACAAATAATTCCCCTCCCAATCTCGGCAAGGATTCTATTAAAGAATTCAGTACATTGTTGAGTACCCCTATATATAGCATCTTGATATTGTATGTGCCAAAAAGCTCTACTATAGTTAACAGGTCGGCCATAACCTGACACGGATGGTATTTATTACAACACCCGTTGATAATCGGCACGGAAGAATAAGATGCCATTTCATTAATATCCTTATTAAATTTTAATCTGGCCATGACTATATCCACATTGGTTCCTATGTATCTTATCTCATCCCTTATCTCACCTACCCTGAAGTTACTGTCCTCCCATTTTTGGAGAAAATATTCGCCCCCCAATTCCTTCATTCCTATGCTAAAGGATAACGCCGTACGGGTTGAAGTTTTTTGAAACAGCTCATAAAGAAATTTTCCTTCCAGTTCACTTGAAAATTCTGCAGGATTATTTTTTATAACTAACGCTTTTTCAATGATTTCATTGATATCCTCTGTTTTTAGATCCTTAAAATTGATAAAATGTTTCATATAACTTTCCCCTTTTTAATATCATTATTCTATTTCTGAATTTAACGTACACGATCTCCGTGTCAGCAAATAATATATTTATATGGTTTGAATTGTAACCGAATACGTTATTTATTAAATATTTAAATTGTTTATGTATATATAGTGCAATATTATACACGGTATTGAATATATATTCAATACCGTGTATGTTTTATACTAAAAATATATGTTATTTTATAATGATATTTTTATATCAAACCCGCACTTTGGACATGTTTTGTCATCCATATGATTATTCGTGAAAAAATTATTCCGTTCTATCAGAAGTTCCCCGCATTCGGGACAGTAGGTAGAATTGTCGGTGCTGCCGATATTACCCAAATATACATAATTCAAATATTCATCCGCAATGTTCTTGCTTCTAATCATTACTTCAAGTTTTGTCGGGGGACGGTCCATTTTATAATTTGGAAAATATCGGGACAGGTGAAATGGAATGTTTTTATCCAAGTCACTTAAGTAGGACGCAATTTTTTCCACCT
>CAYOQX010000164.1:3327-3832 GCA_964406195.1 uncultured Alkaliphilus sp.
ATCATTTAAACCGTTTACTAACAAGGTGGTTACTTCCACATGACATTTTTCTATAGCATTTTCAATGGTTGCCAAAACAGGTTCAAGCCGACCTCCGCATATTTTTTTGTAATAGTCCTGTTCAAAGGATTTTAAATCTATGTTCATAGCATCTATATAGGGCAGCAGCCTTGACAAGGGTTCGGTTTCGATATATCCGTTGGAAATAAGCATTATATTGATATACGGATTATTCTCCTTCAGCTGTTTTGAAACATCGTATATATATTCCAGATAGAAGGTTCATTATATGTAAATGCTATTCCTATATTGTCCTCCAGATTTAAACATTTCTCCACCAAATTCTCTGAAGACAGATACCGACTATCCGCCCTGTATTGGGCTATAGAATAGTTCTGGCAAAAATCGCAGGAAAAATTGCAACCGAATGTACCTACCGATAACACATTTTTTCCGGGTTTAAAATGATAGAGGGGCTTCTTTTCCACAGGATCGCTTGCCATCG
>CAYOQX010000165.1:0-3784 GCA_964406195.1 uncultured Alkaliphilus sp.
GATATACAGTATCGTTAATCAGTTTTTTGCCTCTGGAAAATGTTGTGGATATTATTGTATACCACGTAAGATCCGATAAAAGATGACCTGCAAAAAAGAACAAAACTCCAATCAACCCTAGGGCATAGGATTGGCGTACCGATTCAATTCCTGTCGAAGCCCACCAGACAATAAAATAAGGATTAACGGCACTTACAAATGCCCCGGCCAACACAGGGTTTTTTACCCCTGTCTTTTTATTTTCTTTTTGATATTTCAATGAAACCGTCTTTTTCACACTTGCTTTTATCATTCCATATCCCATCCATGCAAGGAAGATGCCGCCAAATAACCCGATAATTCCTGCAACCGCAGGATTGGAAAAGAAATTTTTCAATCCCAACGCCATGGTAATAATTAATATAAGTTCTAAAAGTCCGTGTCCCAATACCACTAAAGGGCCTGCTGTCCATCCTTTTTTAAGGCTTTCGTCAATCACAATCCCCAGCATAGGTCCCGGCATCATTGCTCCCGAAAAACCTATCAAAAATGCACTGATAAAAATCCCCCACAAAATCATATTGTCCAACCTCTTCCAAATTTTTAATAAAGTATATCAAAAGCTGCAGGCAATATCCAGGATTTTTTACTTATTTACGAATGTATAGTCATTTTCGGTTATATTATGAAAAAAATCATCATATTCTGGTAACAGAATTATTTTGCAAGGTATGGTGATACTATTGTCTAATTTTTTTACTAACATCATAAACAACTTTCTAATTGCCTTCGGGGTGGTAATCGGGGCCAGTATTTTTGCGGGAATAGGAGCGATAATAACCGATAATCCGCCTTTAAGGGCCATGATTAACTTGGCCGCATCTATAAAAATATGGGCAATGGCAACTGCTTTGGGAGGAACATTTTCATCCTTTGTTGCCATAGACAAGGGATTATCTGAAGGTGAACTCAGGTCTATAATAAAACAAATTATATATATTTGTAGCACTTTCAGGGGCAAATGCAGGGTACGGCTTTATCAGGCTGATCCAGGGGTGCAATGAAATATGGGGAAATTAAAAAAGGAAGGTTTTAAATTTATTATATGTTTCATAACAGGTGTGTTGGCAGGTATACTTATAGGAATTGCGGGTCTATCAATTGTGGTAAGTTATAGGATGGATAATCATTACAAGCAGATTTCATATCTCCAAAATATTATTCAGGACAGAGAAGAAAGGTTGGAAAAACTGGAAAAATCCATTAACACACAAAATATTGTTATCAAGGATATGGAAGTCAGTCTGGTTTTTGATAAAAAGAAAAACAACGATGAAATTGATAAAATAGAGATCGAAAAAACTATAAGAGAAAAATACAATATGCTTCTGGGAAGAGAAATAAAGGCGGTAGATGCGCATATGGTGGCGGAGGTGGTGGATAAAAGAATTTTAAAGGTAGGAGATAAAGAATATAAACTGCAGGTGGATAAATTAATATTAGCTGAAATAATGTGCATATGGATAAAGGTTGAGCGGACAGACTAAAAAAACAAAATTTTCTCGACAAAATAAAAAAACTGTCTTGACAAGACAAGAAAACTGTATTAGAATTAAAAAAAACAAACTATAAAAAATTCTGGGAGTGGAAGTAGTAAATAAGTCACAAAACCAAAGCGAATCGGGAACGGTGGAAGCCCGGTGTGGAGTGGTTTATTGAATGGGTCCATGAGAAGCTGTGTGAAATCCTCGGAGAGTACCATAAGCCGTAAGTCTTACGTTATAAAGACAGGGTATCGAAATATATAATTTCTGTACCTGGCAAAGTGAGATGATTTTTATCATTTAAATTAGGTGGCAACGCGAACTGTTAACATTTCGTCCTATTATGGGATTGAAGTGTTTTTTTGTTTTTACGGCCGGATCTGATTTGTGCAACAGAGATGCGGGCAAATTGACGGCGGGCCGAATATAATGGTGGTTCATCTAACAGAGGGTGGCAACACGGAATGTAAAACATTTCGTCCCTGCTTATGGGGGCGAAATGTTTTTGTTTTTTGTTTGAAATATTAAACGGGGAGGATAGTACCATGAAAACGCAATTCGGAAAATTCGGGGGACAATATGTGCCGGAGGATTTAAAAGATGCATTAATTCAACTGGAGGAAGAACTTATAAAGGCGAAGAAGGATGAGAAATTCCAAGAGGAGTACAGGTATTATTTAAAGGAATATTCAGGAAGAGAAACACCGCTGTACTATGCGGAAAATTTGACTAAAAAATTGGGAGGAGGAAAAATATATCTAAAAAGGGAGGATCTGAACCATACGGGTGCCCATAAAATCAACAATGTAATCGGACAGGTATTACTTGCCAAAAGAATGGGTAAAACCAGGATAATTGCTGAAACCGGTGCGGGACAGCATGGAGTTGCAACAGCTACGGTGTGTGCCTTATTTGATATTGATTGTGAAATATATATGGGAAAAAAAGATGTGGAAAGACAAGCCCTTAATGTTTTAAAAATGGAGATGCTCGGTGCAAAAGTAAATTCTGTTGTTTCCGCAACACAATCCTTAAAAGATGCTGTAGATGAGGCTATAAACGACTGGGTTGCCAATATAGACAATACCTTTTATGTTATAGGCTCCGTTGTCGGACCGCATCCTTATCCAACCATGGTGAGGGATTTTCAAAGGATTATAGGTGATGAGGCAAGGAGTCAGATACTTAAAAAAGAAAAACGATTGCCTGATTATCTGATAGCCTGTGTAGGCGGAGGAAGCAATGCTATGGGTTTACTCTATCCGTTTATAGAAGACGAAGGTGTAGAGATGCACTGTGTGGAGGCCGCCGGCCTTGGAACAGACACGGATAAGCATTCGGCTGCCGTCAGCAAAGGTGCTGAAGGGGTAATTCACGGCATGATGACCTATATGTTGCAAGACGAAAAAGGGGAAATCACGCCTGCTTATTCTATTGCTCCGGGGTTGGATTATCCCGGGGTAGGTCCGGAACATGCGTATATGCATGAGACGGGCAGAATAAACTATACGGCTGTCACCGATAATGAAGCTGTGGAGGCCTTTAAATATTTAACCAAAGTGGAAGGGATCATTCCTGCGCTTGAGAGCTCGCATGCTATTGCTTATTTGATGAAGATGATAGACAAAACAAGCAAGGACGACATTATAATTGTCAATCTGTCGGGCAGGGGCGACAAGGATATGCATACATTGATTGTTTAGGCTTTTTGACAAAAATTGTTTTACGAATTTTCGCAGAAAACCTTGGATTATATGGAAATAACCGCATTTGAGAACAGACGGGGTGAAATTGGATTGTATATAAAACTAAACTCTTACAAATAATATTTTTGACATCAAATATTTTAGCAAAGGAGAAATAGATGATGGAGAGAATGGAAATAAGAAAAATGAATAAGCCTAACGAATGTATCAAATGTGCTGTTAATACTTGTCATTATTATGGGGCCAGCAACCGCTGTATGGCCGAAAGAATAGAAATAGAACCGAGAAGTGCAAGAAGTACGGAAGAAACAGGTTGTGTCACGTTTAAGCTAAAATCTTAAGGAATATCGGTAACATGTTAAATAGGAAATTGTATTTTTAATGCATTGGGGTCGGATTTTATACCGGCCCCTTGTCTTATGCTATATTTAATTTGTGTTTCCATCCGGCAAAATTTAATTTTTTGTATTTTAATACATAGACCCCCCTTTAATTTAATAAATATGTAGTATCAGGTAAAAAATACTGGAAGAGGCGTATATCACAGTAAAAATT
>CAYOQX010000166.1:0-3776 GCA_964406195.1 uncultured Alkaliphilus sp.
TAGAGTTGAATGGCTATTTAAAATCTTTTTATTGTATTTTACGGAAACTCAAGAACGGTATTAGATGATAGTGCGATAACATCAGGTGGTTGATGAAAAACGGTTAAGATATGTTTTTATAAATGATTTCAAGTCAATATTTTTATTAATTGCAATTAATAAAAATGTATTACATAGGACTCGCTAAATTCCCTGCCATCCAATTCACCGCACAAAACAAAATCAACGGTTTCACCTATTAAATATTCCCTCATCGGAGTATCAATTTCGTTATCACCCAACCATGCAAATGCTACATCCAATGCATCTTCTTGCAGATCATCTTCACTTTTTTTGTTTCTATCTTTATTTAATGTTTCGACTTCATAACCCGCAGAATTTATTTTTATAACCTTTTCAGATTTGAGTAAATTAAGTATTGCGGTGTTAAGGCCGGTACCAAAGGCTATTGATGTTATTCCCTTGGCATGATAGCTGTCAATAATTTTTATATTTATATATTTTTCATCGGCATTAAACTGAACAGTTACCTTTTCCCCGGGATCAGTTTTTTGGGCTTGAGTATTAACAGTATTTGCAAATGCATCCCACAGTTCATCAAAATAGATTACAGACCTCTCTACCAACTTATCTGTGGCTGCGTTTAAATCTGATAAAACCTTATTTATAACTTCGTAGGTTGCTTCTTCATCAACTAGTACAGATTGTGCAGCATTTAATGCATTTTTAAATATTATCCAGCTTTCTTCGGTATAATCATTTTCATCTAATACAATCACCTTGTCCACCTTGGTTTGCAGGGCTGTTTTGTCTACTATAACCTTAAAATTTGCTATTAGTATTACATCATCTGCCAACATTGTGTAGATAAAACTCGCATCCCTGCTTTCTTCCTTCCCATCAATTGTCCAGTTTATAAATTTGTAACCTTCACTAGCTTCTGTTGTTATTTTAACTTCGGTACCTTCTATATAGCTACCTGACCCGGTTACCGTTCCACCACCCCTTGGATCAGTACTCAGAGTTAAGGTATAGGTTTTGGGTTTTGTCGGAGGCGTATACCCATTGCCCGGAGCAGGAACTTTCTTTTCTTCAGGTAAATTTTTGATATTTGAATCCGATACCCTGCTGCCTTTAATTCTTTCAATTGTACCCTTGGCATTATTAACCTCTACTGCCGAGTCAAGCACCAGTTCCTTTATCTTTGTGTTTTTTTCAATATTAAATATTGTGCCTAAAATACCTATATATGCTTTTATTTTATTTATTTTGGTTTCTCCTCGGGTTGATAAGATTATATTGTCAGCCTTGATTTCAATATCTTTGAATGTTCCTTCTAATATTATTTCTTCTCCATCCGCCTTTTCTGATACTATTATATTTGTGTCTTTTATATCCGCAGTTACTATGTTTACATTGTTTTCAGGAGTACCTTCAATTATCATATTATTATATTGGCCGCTGCTTATATAAATACCGCCTTTCCCACCACCGCGAATAAATGTTGTCCCCATTACCTTAACATTGTTCAGGATTATATCCCCATTATCAACCTTTTCCGATATTGTAAGGTCTCCTTCGACAACGATATTCTGCAATATGGTTCCGTCAGCATTAATAACAGCATCGGTCCTAATGATCTCTATATCATCTTCCAAGCCATATATGCCGGCAGTATCAAATATTGCCGCAGTTTCCCTGTCCATATACCCAATTCCCCTGGTTAATACAGCTGTAGCTTCCGCACGAGTAACACCGGCCTTCGGTCTGAATTTTCCATTGGGATATCCGACAATTAATCCTATCTCAGCTGCTTTAGTCGCCTTTTCCTTTGCCCAAACAGAAATCCGGGCACTATCAGTAAATATTTTATTTTTATTCTCAGTAAATATTTTATTTTTATTCGATGGTTTAACTTTTATAACACCGATAATCATCACCGCCATCTGTTCACGTGTAATAAAATCATCAGGACCAAATAAAGTATAATTATAACCGTTTACTAATCCATGATAATTAGCTGTTTTGACAGCTTCCTCAGCCCAATGATCAGATGTATCAATGAACACTTTCCCGGGACCCGGTTCTAAATTAAATGCCCTAACAAGTAGTGAAGTAAATTCCGCTCTGGTAATATTATTGTCCGGTTTAAAGGTGCCATCAGGATACCCCTTAATAACCCCTTTGTTTATGATGTTCTCGATCTCATTTTGCACCCAATGTCCTTCTATATCCGACAATAAACTATCAGCATTTGCTACAGGGATTGAGCTGAGAACTATTGTAAAAACAATAACTATTATTGTAAAAATACTCGGCTTTTTTCCCTCCCCTGCCATAATAAATACCCCCTTCTGATTTTTTAGTATTTAGAAAAACTTGACTATTCCCAAGGCTTACCGAAAGAAAAAAATACCCCATGAGAATGCAAGGACCTGCTTTCCCATGGAGCCTTAGTTTCCTATCTTTAACTATTAATAAATTATGTCATGCTTATAAAAAGTCCTATGGACATTCCTATAAAAAATCTTTTAAATACTAACGAAAATGTATTTTATAAGTTACACTAAATTCTTCGCCCTCTGATTCACCATACAAAATAAAATCAACGGTTTCACCTATTAGATATTCCTCCATTGGGGTTTTTCTATCATTGTCTCCCAGCCATGTAAATGCTACATCTAATGCATCACATCGTAGGTCGTCCTCTGATTTTTTGTTTCCATGTTCATCCAATGTCTCAACTTCATAGCCTTCGGAGTTTATCTTTGTAACCTTTTTTGATTGAAGTAAATTAAGCACTGCTGTGTCGAGTCCGGTACCATAAGCTATTGGTGTTATTTCCCTGCTATGATAATTGTCATGAATCTTTATATTTATATTTTTGTTATCAGCATCAAATTGAACAGTTACTTTTTCCTTAGGGTCGGTTTTTTGGGCTTGGGTATTAACAGTATCTGCAAATGCATCCCAAAGTTCATCAAAGTAAGTTACAGATTTTTTTATTTCTATTCTTTGAACGTCGACAGTTATATCTGATTTCTGCATGCCTTTCGCCACTAGATTCAAAATATCCAGCGAACCCAATATCATCCCATGCACACCGGTCGATTCCCGGGCACCGGGTAAAATGGTATTTAATTCTTCCTGATCAATGTTAAGTCCGTTTATTTTGGTTATCAGATTGTCTTCCAAAGTTATTTGGCTTTGGCCTACCCTTAGTCTTGCATGTTCCGGTATGAAAAATGTAATTTGAGAATCTACCCCTTCCCCCTCAGCATTTTTCAATACCACTGCATCTCTGATATCTTGTTCCGTTACTTCCAAATCACCGGTTACATTTGTTAAATTTAAATCATTTTCAAAGACTAATTTTTTATCGCCTATAATCAAATAAGCATCCTTAGGAACAAATATTTGACTGTCATCATCTGTAAAAATCTGAGTCGACATGGCTTCTACCAGATACCTCCAGGCGCCGCGAGCACTATCAATGTTATCGGGTTCCATTATCCAAATATTCTCAACATCGGTGCTAACACGGTCTAAAGTATAGGCTATCTCATAATCGCCAAATTTGCCATTTATAGTTGATTCAGTTAAGTCAAGTATATCTTTTATGAAATTGTTCAATCTAATATTGTTTAAACCTTCTATACCTGTTTTTACAGTCAATTCATGGGATCTTGTACCAATGATATCAAGAGCATCTATATCAGTCATTTCCAGTGCAAGAATAGCCTCGCCGGCATCTATTTTAGAATCTTTTGGTATAA
>CAYOQX010000167.1:0-3767 GCA_964406195.1 uncultured Alkaliphilus sp.
AAGTTTAGTATGTGCATTAATCCTCGAGTTGTCAAAGAATACTGGTGTTCTAAAATATTGGGGTCGATAATCAGCATATTTTCTGCTTTGTTTTTTATCATGTTCAGATACTTCAAATTCCTTTCTTTTAATGCCCCTGCCCATCTGTAAAATTAAAGTTAAATCATTTTTTTCCCAAAGATAATGGGTTGCAAAGGTGCCATTTTCCATCAGATAGGAATCATAGATCAGTGGTTTAACCTTTTTTTCTATCCGTTTTAGAGCCTTAGCGAATGCCTTTGGTTCAGGAAGATTAATTAGCAATTTCGTTAGCTCAATTGAAATCGGATTGATGTCTGACCCAACAAATAACCTCTCCCTTAACAATGCCTCTCTGGCGACCGCACCGAAACCTAAAAAAGGATCCACAACAAGATCACCAGGGTTTGACAAATGCTCTATCATGAACGCCATACATTCTGCTGGTTTTTTACCCCAATATTTATGAAAAGCATACAGTCCTTTATAACCCTTTGGTCTGACAATATCTTTCACGGACACCTGTTCTTCCCATAATAGGCCAGGAATTTGTATTTGCATCGTATATACCCCCCTGTTCAATTACATAGGTTTCAAATAACCCCTATACGCTTGTACCATATTTTTTGGCTCTGATTATATCTATAAGTTCCTCTGATTCCAATAAATAATCGTAAACATCTATAGGGATTTCCCTACGTTCCTTCGCAGCCAAATTGAATAAATTTATCCTCTCCATACCTGTTAATTGGAGCGCATCCGCCAAAGCATATTGAATTTCTTTATCAGGAGGTTTTTTTCTATTTTTAATAATTTCCCCCAAATAGACTGCTGACATATTAGCCAACTTGGCTAATTTGCTATTTGAAAATTGCATTTCATTTTTTTTCTTTACTAAAAACTCACTAAATGATTCATTACTCATATTTGCCCCCGTTTCTTGTAAGAGGGGAATTCTACTACCCTTATATTAGCAGTATGCTTAATGCTTACTATTTATACCGCTTGCCCTTATACTAGCATAGATACCAAAGGGGTGCAATTAGAAAACAGAGTCAATAGGTCCTGATAAATCAGGATGTGTTGCTCAAATCATAGCCAAACTGCGTCCTAGCAAAAGAAGCGAAAAGAACATCGCCCCCTGATTAAACACCTGCCCAGGATGTTATATGTTTTTTAAGAATGATTTTGTCTGTATCAACGAATATCTCAAGATCGTCCTGTGGTTTTATTCCATGGGTCTTACGGATTTCTGCGGGGATGACTATTCTTCCGAGCGGATCCACCTGGCGAACAATACCGGTAGATTTCATATCTGCTCCCCCTTGGGTGACAGGCGTCACCATTTTGTGGCAATATTATAACATATTTTGTAATAGGGGAGACTGCTTGTCAGAATATGGGGTAATGCAGGTAGTTAGCTTCCCGCCCGGGGTAGCTGTCGCTGGCACACTCCAATAAGAAATACGCCCCGTGGAAGAGCGCTTAATTGCCTGCTTTCCCACGGAGTGGGTTATGTATGGCATCTTCATGTATATCCTTAAATAGTTTAGGTTTCTCAAGGCTACCATTAATTTCGTTCACTTGAATAACCGGCCGATCTAATAATCTTTTATAAGTATCATTTGGATCATGAATGAGCAGCGAAAAGGAGCCCTCTAATTTACTAAACATTTTGTTGCGTTTTGCGACTGTTCTAATCAAAATGTCATTCCCGTTAATGTTTCTTGCTATTTCCAAATCGGCATCAATCAATGGTTCAAGATTCCCGGTATTAAATGCCTCTATATCTGCGAATTTATAGATAAGCATTATTGGGCTTTCTAATAGTTGATCGGCAGATATATTTTCGGGTAACACGAAGAAATCCAGTCTTATGTCAGTTTCCAAGTTGATATTTTTGTTGTACCAGCCCCTGTTTAGTTTACTCGTTCCCAGGTTATTGGTATTTAGATCTTTGGGAACAAAGAGGCTACAGATAGGAAAGGCAAAGGGTTCCTCATCGTTAACACTACCCCAATGCCACAATCTATCAATTTTAGTATGGCCATCCTTAAAATGTATAATAGGAGTATACAATCTTTTTTTATCAATTATTTCATAATACCCATGCCAACTGACGGCATTAATCCTGAATTCCGGATACACATAGTGCCGGTAATAATCCCCAGCCACCACGTTCTCAAAGTATACTGGGTTTTTCCCAAGCCTTGATTCTAGCATGATATCTACATCACCTTTTTTACTCGGCTTTTTAGGTGGGCCGTTCTTAAGGGTAAATATCCTTCTACCCCTTTTTAAAATTACTATTTTATTTTTCATCACTACACCTCCCTCCTTGCCCTTTTGCTCCATTTAACTTATCAGTGGCAAACAACAAATTCCTAAAATCATGGTAGCATCCCTAAATGTAGTTGGCCAACTGTTTGAGCAATTCTGTAGTGATAATCCTGTTTCCTTCTCCTATGGCCATTTGGCCAAAAGAGACGCCCCGCAGGAGAGCCTAATTGCTTGCTTTCCCACGGGGCGGGTTGTGGTTCTACTTGAGGTTAGTTCAAGGGATCAATCCCCGCAACAACGAATAAATTTTTTTACTTTACGAAGTACTTACTCCTCAACATCCTCCTCGATATAAGTCCCATCCTCGGCCGGCACCGCATCTCTAGGTATGGATTTATTCATCGCCTTTTCGATTCTTTGCAATATTTTCTCCTTACGGTCATTAAAAAAGCCCTCAAAATCATCGGCGTAGATAAATTCAGGTGTCAAAGTATGGGATTTTAGTATATAGTTAAATTCTTCGTCATCTACTCCTGCATGTTTTTGCAACCTTCCTAGATACTTGCTTGGAGCCTGACCACCCACAATCCGGTTTGTACGGCTAGACAAGGGTGTTTTGTTAATTATACAGTTATAATCATCTTTTTTGATATTGTTTTTTACACACCAGGCAACCGGAAAAATATGGTGAATGTCGATGGATTCGGCAAAATATGTGCTAACATCTATCTTTGTTGCCGAAAGCCAATCCTTCGTTTCATCATCCATAAGCAAAGCATAGATCCCCTTATAGGCCGCGCTATTTCTGGTCCTTAAAGTATGCAACCGAGATGGGGAAAAGTTTGCATCATAAACCGTTTTAGGTTCGGGCCCATCATTTCGAATCCAATCGACTACTTGGGGCAAATCAAGTGCAAAGCGGGTTTCATTGGCAGAACCGTAAAGTTCACCAAAAACGCCGCACCAATACCACTGCATCAGCTTTCTTTTGTTCCCTACATTATCAATTTCGTCACCCAATGTCGCTAAAATAGTTGCTAGAGGAATCAGCTGTGTATTATAGGGTAAATCCCGGGCAGTAAAGATGTGGTTTTCAAAAAGTATTTTAGCCGCCTTGATAAAACCCTGCACGATGGGCCCTCTATATTTTTGGTAATCTATTAGTGATAAACCCAGCATGTCTTTTCGTTTACATCGGACAGCCGGTAATTCTTCGGCAGCAACACCTTGTTTTGCGGCCTGTATCCTGTTGTTATATGTGGCCAGCAAAGTCACAGCCTGTATGATATCTGTGTTACTAACCCGGGCTAGTTGGTTGTGATTCTCAAACTCTTTTTTGATTTTCCGCCAATCTTTCTTTAATTCGAAGTCATCAGCCGCAAAGGTTGCCGTCAATAACTCAAAAATATCTAGGGGCACTCCCCCCGTATTCACCTTTTCAAAAACTTGGCAGACTGCTTCTTTGGGAT
>CAYOQX010000168.1:0-3705 GCA_964406195.1 uncultured Alkaliphilus sp.
TTTTCCTGCAGTAATATTGGACATTTCTTTTGCCTGTCTGCCTGTCCCCTCAGTCATCACCTTTCTCATCCATAATTTTATTTGCTCGGCTATTTCCGTATCTACCACCTGTTCTCCTTTTTGTTCGTTCATTGTTTCCAGAATGGTACAATCATCATCAACAATATCTTTGACAACATATAAAGGTCTTTTAAATCCGCTGTTCGCTATTAATTGAGTAAGTTGGTTGATCTGCAGCGGTGTTGCCAAAATTTCCCCCTGCCCTATAGCTATGTTCCCAAATGCAGGCCCGAGTAGGCCGTCTCCGGTAGGAAGGTTCCCTGAATCTTCTTCTGCCAACCCGATATCTACAGTTTTATTAAAACCCAACTTTCTTGCCGTATTTATAATATTTTCCGCACCAAGTTTTTCAGCTATTTGAATAAACGCACAGTTGCATGATTCCGCAAATGCCCTTTCCATTGTTATTTCACCGTGGCCGCCTCTTTCATGGGCTGTGCATTTGATTTCCAGATTTCCTACAGACTCATGGCCCTCGCAATAAAAGATTTCATTTGCATATTGGGGATTCTGTTTCAAGGCCTCCAGTGCTACAACTATCTTAAATATTGATCCGGGAGGAAAAGCCATTTGAATGGCCTTATTATATAGTTCATCTCCCTTGCTCTTTAAATGTTCGGATATGTTATTCGGATTAAATCCGGGCCTACTGGCCATTGCAAGTATTTCACCTGAACGAATATCCGAAATTATAACGGCACCGTCTTTTTTGCCCTCATCCATTATGTTTTCAACTATTTTCTGAATATTGCGGTCTATGGTCAGTCTCAGATTCCGGTTTTTTCCGGTGTTGCTCACTACCGTGTAGCCTTCACCGGGTAAAAACCTTTTTCTACCGTCCAAGGTAGCTATAAGGGATCTGTTCGGGTTTCCCGCCAGAACTCCGTCCATTGCACCTTCAATCCCCGTCATTCCTTTGAGGTCCGCCTGATTTACATACCCGATAATATGGCTTAACAGTCCGTTTTCATTATAACGCAGTGTCTTATCTATTATAAATAAGCCTCTTGTATTTATAATATCCTTGTTGTCCCAATCAAGTTCCTTTATCAGCGGAATTTCCAAAGTTGATTTGGAACCTTTGATTTTATCAAACAATTCATTGTAAGACTTTCCTGTAATATTTTTCAACAGTAAAATATTATCTTCATTTATTACAAAATCTCGGGGAAAGATAACAGCCATTTTTCGTTTGGTGCTGTCAGTCAGGGGTACGAAATTTCTATCATATATTATTCCTCTGCCGCTGTTGACAGGGATATTAATCTGCCTCTGTTTTATAGCTTCAGCATTATAAAAATCATGTTTAGCCACTTGTATATAAAACAATCGAATAGTCAGAACCACTAAAATAAAATAAAATGTATTCCTCATAATCAGCAGTCTTTCCCTGCCGATTATATTTTTATCTCTCTTTCTGCTCCTTCTGCGTCCCAATTCCGGCATAAAAAAACCCCCTATGTTTTTTAATATTATAACCAACATTATAGGGGGTATTCGTGTATACCTATCCAAGCTATATTTTTTTTGTTAAAATATAATTCTCTTTGACAGGGGTTTCCATTCTGATTTTTATAATTTGCTGCGGGTGAGGAGCTACGTCAATCGGGTTCATATCCTCATCCCACATTTCATCAATAGTCATATTCTTTTCTTCCTTAGGACCGATAATTTCAATTTTATCTCCTAAGAAAAATCGATTGCGCTGTTCCACGGTTGCTATTTTTTCAGATGGATCAAAGTCCTTGACAAGGCCTATAAAGCTGTAGTCTCTGACATATGACCTGTCATCATAGTGATGATCTGCGTGGTCGGGCTTGCCTAAATAAAATCCTGTAGTAAAGTCTCTGTGGCTTGCTTTTTTAAGCCAATCCATCCATTTGGGATCGAATTTCCAATTTTGAGGGTCTTCATAATAGCTGTCTATTGCCGCCCTGTATGCTTTAATAACCATGGCTACATAATAGGTTGTTTTCATTCGCCCTTCAATTTTCAGGCTCATAATGCCGGAGTTGATTATATCCGAAACATATTCTATCATACATAAATCTTTTGAATTCATAAAATATGTCCCTTTTTCGTCCTCAAATACCTGTATATATTCTCCCGGACGTTTCTCCTCAACCAAGTTATATCTCCATCTGCAGGGCTGGGCACATTCGCCCCTGTTGGCGTCGCGACCCGTCATGTAATTGCTCAGCAAACATCTGCCTGAGTATGACATACACATGGCACCGTGCACAAATGCTTCCAATTCAATACTGTCCTGTACATGAGATTTGATCTCCTTAATTTCTTCAAAACTGAGTTCGCGGGCCAATATAATTCTGCTTGCTCCCAGGTCCTTCCAGAATCTTGCAGTCATATAGTTTGTATTGTTTGCCTGTGTACTTATGTGTATTTCCATATTCGGGACCGTTTCTTTCACCATTGAAAATGTACCCGGATCGGAAACAATCACGGCATCCACCCCTATTTCATGAATAGACTTCAGGTATTCGGGAAGTCCCTCAAGGTCCTCATTATGAGGGATAATATTAGCCGTAACGTACACTTTGACCCCTCTTTCATGTGCATAACTCACACCTTCTCTCAGGTCTTCCAAACTGAAATTTTTTGCGGCGGCTCTCAGCCCGAATATCTGTCCACCTATGTATACGGCATCCGCCCCATACATAATCGCTATTTTCAGTCTTTCCAAGTCACCTGCAGGTGCCAATAGTTCTACCTTTCTCATTTGGTTTCCTCCCGCTTTTTATAACTGACAGCCACTCCATCACCTATCGGTATAATACTGGTGTCCAATTGCGGATGATTGCATATATATCGGAGATACTCCCGCATCCTTTTTACAATGGTTTTTTGTCTGCGTACAACCAATTTATCAGTAGCAATCATCCCTTTATATAAAATATTATCTGCAATAAGCAGTCCGCCCGGATTCAGCGAATCGATGCTTTTGTTTAAGAAATATTTATAATGTCCCTTCGCCCCGTCCAGGAAGATTAAATCGTATCTGCCTTTTAATTGTTTCAATACCGTAGTCGCATCGCCTTTTATAAGTCTGATATTTTCGGTCTTACCCGCCTTTTTTATGTTTTCTTCAGCTATGGAAAACATCCTTTCATTTCTCTCAATTGTGGTTACATGCCCATGCTCCCCCATAGCTTCGCTGAATAACAAGGCTGAGTATGCAATGGCCGTCCCTACTTCCAGCACATTTTTTGCTTCAATAGCTTTTGTAATCACCTGAAGTAGGGTCCCAACTTCCTTATGAACTATCGGTATATGATTTTTGTCTGCGTAAATTTCCAATTCCCTCAGGATTCCTTTGTTTACAGGTAAAATGTCTCTTATATATTCTTCTATATATGGTAAGTTTATGTTATTCAAGCTGAGCAGCTCCTTTGCACTTTTATTATGGCGGCTCCTTTGCATTTTTTATGCCGGTTTTGCAAAAACAGTCTGTTATAAAATCATAATAAACGGCACTAGAAATGGTACCAGCATAGATAAGGATATACCTGTAACAAGGGATATTATAGCTATCTTCCCGTCTGTAGATTTTGAAATAACGGGTAATGTGGTATCCATTGCCGTAGCTCCCGCAGGTGCAATACTTTCTAACTTACCCGCGTGTCTGGC
>CAYOQX010000169.1:0-3670 GCA_964406195.1 uncultured Alkaliphilus sp.
AGATTCAGGATTATCAGAAGACGAAGTAAAAGCAGATAAAACAAGAGAAGTAATTATGGAAGATTTCGACTATAACTATCTATTAGGTTTAACAGCAGACATTTACATAGATAGCGATGGAGATATACTTTACTATGAAGTAAAAGAAAAAGAAAGTACTGTATATTATGATGTAATTGAAGAAATAGACGAAGACGAAGCAAAATTAACTATTTTAGATGATGAAGTAGATTTAGCAAAAGAAGACGATCTTGTGATTTACTTTGAAAACAAAGATTCTAAGCTAGATGATTTTAAAGATGCAGTAGAAGATTCCGCAGAAGGAATTTTTGCCAAGATAGTACTGAATAAAAACAATAAGGTTGAAATGATAGATGCATTCGACTGGAACGAGTTAAATGCAGCTGTAGTAGTAGATGTTGATGAAACTACATTAGAATGTTTTGACCAATCCGAAGATACATTTAAGTATGATTTAGCTGAAGAAGCTGATAATTACTATGTGTTTTCAACTGATTTCAAACAAATGGATATAGAAGATGTAGTAAAAGACGATGTTGTTTATGTATCCAAGGCTGAAAACAGATCTACAGGCGATGATGAACTATACGTAGTTGTAGTAGGAGATGTTGTTGAAGGTACAATCGACAGATATTATGGTATTGGCGGAGACAGTGCAGAGATAAGGGTAGACGGTAAGTATTATGATGTTACCAGTCTTACTACAGTTACATCAGACAATGATGACAACATTGAAAATGCACAGAGTGCCGTTGATAAGTTTGAGGACCTGACAGATGATAAAGCAAATGTAGTATTAATAAAAGATATTACAGGTAAAGCAAGACATATAAGATCCAGTGTCAAAGACTCCTTGGTTACAGGGTATGGTATCTTTGAAAGAGGAGCCCGTTCACTATCTGATCAAGTTAAAATATACACTGCAGAGGGTAAATCCGTAAGTTATACACTGGATGCAGATTGGGAAGAATGGATGACAGACACAGATGATAACAGATATCTGGTCAAATATGAAATAAATAGCGATGGCGAAATTGATGAAATAGAAAAACTTGCAACACTACCGGTAGGCGAGGACGACTTAGATACAAATGCACGTGAAGTCGGTTCTTCAAGACTTGTAGGAGATAAGGGCAAGGCCAAATTAGTTAAGAGCAATGCAGTAGTATTTAACCTGACCGACTATGAAGAAGACTTTGACAATGATGATATCGAAATAATAACCTGGGAAGACGTAGTAGATGCCGATCCGGATGAGGGAGAATTAGAATTCATTTGGACACTGGACAAAAACGACAGGGTTGAAGCGCTATTTATATTCGGTGGTCTGAGCACTGTCAAAGACGATGTATATGCAGGTTATATAACAAAAGTATCCCATAGTTCAGACAAGACCTATGTAGATATTGCAGTATATGGTGACAAGGTTAAGGAATTAAGAGTTAAATCTACAGAGGCTCCTGACCTCGACGAAATAGTAAGAAGACAAGTTGCCATATTTAAGCTGGACAATGACGGATATATGGTAGATGCCTATATTGGTGAGGAAGGATCACTAGAAGATATTGAATTAATTACAAATGCAGAAATAACTGAAAAATCCGGAAATATGATCACTATTGATGATGTTGAGTATAAACTGGATTCTAACACAGTTGTTTATGAAAAAGGCGATTCAAAAGGAATCTACAATGTATCTGAAGGCAAGATAGTAGATATAGCAGTTGACCTAAGAAATGGTAATGTATTAGCTGTTAAATTGCATGAAGACTAAGAATTCATCGAATTAAAAGGGCATAGGAAAGTACCTTTGTCCTTGCCATACATTATCAAACAAAGAGAGTTAACCCCCGGGTTAACTCTCTTTCCTTTATTATTGTCGGTTTGCGGTTCATTTAATAAATGGCACAATATTATTTTGTATTGAACAGGTTAATAGGCTGATGATATACTAAACTTAGTTTGTCTATGCGGTAAAAGTCAGGTATATAAAATGATACGGAGGGAATATTTAATGAAAAAACGGTTTGTTGCCATGTTATTAATATTTACGCTGCTGATTGCCTCTTTTCTTTGCTATGCGGAAAACAGCAAGGCGGATAATGTAACAACGCTTTCTTTGGAAGAGGCTATAGAAGAGGGTATTAAAAACTCCGCCCAACTTGAAATCAGTGATCTCGATATCGAGGTAAAAGAAACGGAATTAAAACAGGCGGAAAGGCAGGAAAACAAGTATAAGGACAGCGGATATTCTTTGGGGACAGTGGAAGGTTTTCAATTGGATGCGAATATGTTTTCCAAGGCTGCCGAATTTGCTTTAGAAGAAGAAAAATTGAAAAAAGAATACATAGTTGAGGATATAGGATATAATGTGACGAATGCTTATTATTCCGCCCTTAAAGCTATCGAATATGTCAACATAACTGAAGACAGTTTAAAAAACATTCAGAGAAACAGGGATATTGTAAAACGGAAATTTGATCTGGGGCTTGTTTCCAAAGCGGAACTCCTGATGGCGGATATTGCTCTAAATGAAGCTAACATCAATTTAGAGGATGCTAAAGCGGATAAGGAAATGGCCTTAAGAGCCTTGAATATGGTTTTAAACTATCCTTTGAATACCAAATTAAAATTGACTTCTACCTTTAAAGAAGAAGAATTTAACCCTAATTTGAATGAAGATATTGAAAAAGCCTATGAAAAAAGGTTTGATATGATACAGCTCAAACATAACTCTGAACTGGTAAAAATCGATTTTGATACTAATGCCATAGTTTATCCTGAAAATACTTTTAATTATAAATATAAGGCAAGCAGTGTTGCTAAAATGGAAAGCATATTGAATAACTCTAAAATAAATGTAGAGTTTGATATCAGAAATAAATATGATTTTGTTAAGAGTGCAGAAAAACAGATAGAGTTGGCTAAGACAAATGTGGAAAAAGCAAAAGAAGGTTTAAGAATGAGTGAAGCCTCATATGAGGTGGAAACAGGTAATTATCAGCAAGTAAAGGAAGCAATGGTTCAGGTATATAATACTGAATTGGCGCTTTCAAATGCTGTAGCTAATTATAATCTGGCTATACTTGATTATAACAAGGCCGTGAACCTGGGGAATGTAATGCAGCAACAGAGTAAATAAGGTTTATCGGATAACCTTGTAAATTTGGCAAGGGAATCTCCTGATGCCAACGGGGGAGAATGTCAAAATATTAATATGATTGTATGTGAAGGATATTAATAGTTCAATAAAAGAAAATATGGAACATTATTTCAAACAGTTTTGGCCTTATGGGTTTCGGCCAAAGCTGTTTATTTTGTATTAATGAAACTGCAGATTGATAGCATTACCGGATTGTTCGGCAATAAAATTTTAAAAAAATAACGATAGGTGTTTCACAAAAATAAAAAATTGCATTTAAATATGAAATATAATATACTTAAATTGTTGCCGACTAGCAGGTCGGCAAATAGATTGGGGGGAATAAATGTGAAAAGGAAGCCAAAAATTGTTATATTATCAACCGTAATTTTGATGATTATATGCGGGTTATTGGTTTCAAGTTGTAAAAAATCTACTACAGGTGATGAAGTAGGTGAAGAGGACAAATATGTACCGGTGGAAATAGAGGAGGTTGCTATCGGAACC
>CAYOQX010000170.1:0-3656 GCA_964406195.1 uncultured Alkaliphilus sp.
TGAGGTTATCAATGATTTCAGCAAGGTTGATGTAGTAGTATTTGATAAAACAGGCACATTGACAATTGGAAATCCCGAGGTGGCGGATGTGGAGTTTTATGGGGATAATATTGACCGGGTACTGAGCTATCTTGCAAGTGTCGAAAACGAATCCGGTCATCCATTGGCAAAAGCGGTTATAGAACATATAGGGGACACAAAACTTTATACAGTTGAGAACACGGATGTTGTAAAAGGCCGTGGAATAGTAGCCGATGTGGACGGTCACAGGATTGCGGTTGGCAATGTTGCTTTGATGGCTCGTGAAAATGTTCATCTAAACAAAAAAGTACATGAAGATATCAACCGGTTTGAACAGAAGGGAAATTCCCTTGTCTTAACATCGGTTGATGGCAAACTGAAGGTTTTGATGGGTATTCGTGATCAAATCCGTCCCGGTATAAAAGAAGATTTCGCCAGACTGAAAAAGTTGGGTGTTGAGAATCTGATAGTCCTCTCGGGAGATAACCAGGGGACGGTTGACTTGGTGGCACGTGAACTCGGATTAACAGAGGCCCATGGAAATATGTTACCTGAAGATAAATCGGAATACATTGCCGAGCTGCAGGCCAAAGGCCAAATAGTTGCATTTGTTGGAGATGGAGTAAATGACAGTCCATCACTTGCCCTGGCTGATATCGGAATTGCTATGGGAGGGGGTACAGACGTAGCTATTGAAACCTCGGATGTTGTCCTGATGAACTCAGACCTCGGTCGCCTGCCCCATGCATTGGGTATAACAAAAGCAACAGCCGGCAACATGCGTCAAAATATTGTTATCGCCGTTGGAGTTGTGCTTGTGCTGTTTACTGCCCTATTTTTCAGCCAATGGATGAACATGTCAGTGGGTATGTTATTGCATGAAGCCAGTATCCTGGTAGTAATCCTAAACGGCATGCGACTCCTCCGATACAAACTATAAAAGCACCGGGGACGGTTCTTTTTGCTTCCCTAAGCACAATAAGCACAAGGGACGGTTCTTTTTGCTTCCGAAGTATTCCCTGATGCACGACACTGATTGTTTTTATTCTCAATAAAGAATAGGGACGGTGTACCAGGCGTTAACAGTCGTTTTAGGTAAGAAATATCATATAAACAGAGATAAAGAATAAAAGGAGAGATGAAGAATGCATAAGGCAACTATTCAATTAGAAACATTAACCTGTCCATCATGTGTACAAAAGATTGATAAGGCGGTAAAATCCTTGGATGGTGTAGATAAGGAAAGTGTAGATGTATTATTTAATTCAGCTAGGGTAAAATTGGATTTTGATGCTGAAAAATTGTCTGTGGAGGAAATCGAAAATGCTATTACTACAATGGGATTTGAGGTTAAGAAATCTCGCGTGAAGACTGAATAAGACCTGTTTTAATTTTGACGTAGAAAGAACAAATAACGGTCGGATGTTTCGATTCCATTTATATTACTTAATAGATAGCCGCCTATTGATTGGGATATCCTTATCAGTAGGCGGTTGTTTTATAAAAAAGGATATTTTTCCCTAAACCAAGTGCAGAATGATGAAGGACAAGGAGCCTATATTTAGTGTTCAGAACCAAATGTGATATACAGCTATACCTGAATTTGGTATAATATAGGTGCGCTATGAAATAGTTGGGGTCGTTCATGATACAATACATAAAATTTAAACATCTTTCACTGGGAAATGCACAACGACTCGGTATAGCAAAAGCCATAATACATAAACCCAAAATTTTAATACTTGATGAACCTACAAATGGACTGGATCCCGCCGGCATTGTTGAGGTTCGCCGGTTATTGATGGATTTGGCAAGAAATTCAGGTGTAACAATATTAATGTCCAGCCATAAATTAGATGAGATTTCAAAGGTTGCCACAGATATAGGTATTATACATGGTGGAAAGCTCATCAAAAAAATAAATAGCAAACAGCTTGAAGGTCAATTAAAAAAATCATTATTACTAGACGGAAAAAATAAAACTGCTATAAAATCAGTTCTTTCCAAGAACGGATATGATATACATATCAGAGACAGCAATTCGACTAAAAAATCCTCCTTCATACAAATTGATGATGGAGATGCTGTGAACAATCCTGATAGAATTGCCAAAATACTTGTGAACGCGGGTCACCCTCCCACATTATTAAAAATTGAAAAGGAAAATCTGGAAGAGTATTTCCTGAGGGTTATAAATGATCTGTTAGCACTGCCGATATCACGAAACATAATTGTACTTTCCAAATTTATTGTATCAGCTTTGTGGTGTTTCGTTCTTTCTTTACTTGTACTAGTTTCCGGTTTTATTGTTGGAAAAACAATCAACATACCGGGTTGGTCATTTGTAGCGATAACACAGGGCGTTTCGGTTTTTGTCTTATGTTCCATACTTACTATATTACTGTCTACACCGGTAGCGTTTTTTGCAAGTATCGGCCGAGGATATTTATCTCCGCTTGGGTTTATGATGTTTACCCTTGTATTATCGCAAATTATCGCGGCAATTGGTTATGGACATTTTTTTCCTTGGTCTGTTCCCGCACTCATAAGCGGTATAGATAGCAGTAACGGTGCTATAACCGAAAATGCCGGTATTATTGTTGTATTTGTAACAAGCCTTTTCGGGTTGATAGGTACTATGCTTTGGTGGAGATATGCAGATCAACAGTAGAACAACAGGTGATATGTTTATGATAAATATGATATATTAAAATAGTTGTATAAAGAGGGGAATTAAAATGTGTACTGTATTTGCAAAATGCGAAGAAGAAGGTCTTATTATAGGAAGGAGTTTTGATTGGGTACAATTCGGTGGAAATATAAATTTTGAACCGCCGTACAGAAGTTACGGGACTAATACAATAGGAAATTGTTTTATTGACCAATTAGGAAATGACAGACCATATGAAGGAATTAATGAAAATGGACTTATAGCGATTGCTTTGGCGCTTTCCACGGCTAAAGGGGAAGAGAAACAATTGAGCCCACTTTCAATGAATTGTCAGGGTATGCTTAAATATATATTAGAAAGGGCCAGTACAGTTGATGAAGCCTTTTATATAATCAAAAGTTTTACACTGGATTATCGAAGGAAATACGGTTTTCCCAAAATCCATTATTTTTTTGCTGATGTTAACAATAAAGTGGGTATCTATGAGGAAGGAACATACGAAGAGAATGTTATCCTAAATGTTGGGGAATATAGAATGTTAACGAATCAATCAGCAACCAGCAATTTAAAATATACAAAAAACGAAAAAACAGAAAACATTCTGGGTAAAAGTCAGAATGTTGATGAAGATTGTTGTATGGATATAGTTGCTCAAGCAAAACAAGAGGAATTAACAGCTTGGAGCAGTGTATATATTCCAAGAGATAGGGCATTTTTGCTGTGTATAGACCAAAATTTTGATAAAAAATATAAATTTGACCTTCAAAAATGCTTAAAAAAAGGAAAATATTCGATCGACTTTGCAGAACTGACATTAAATAGCAGGGCAATGAATAGAAAAAGGAATGAAGGATTTTCTGAACTTGATATTTGTTAATTTATTAATAGCAACAAACCTGAAATTGATGTAAAATAATTTGCAAAAAGTATACTATTTATTATTTTATTTATAATAGTGCATTTT
>CAYOQX010000171.1:0-3603 GCA_964406195.1 uncultured Alkaliphilus sp.
TTTGGCTGCTTTGGCAGCTGAAGGGGAAACTTGTATTGAAGGAGCCTGTCATGTGGAGCGCGGGTATGAGAAAATACAACAAAACCTAATGGCTTTGGGAGCCGAAGTTATCAAAAAATGCTAAATGCTATCATGGGATTTTAATATATTGGGATTTTACTGCAAATATAATAAATATTTGCAGTAAATATTATTTTTAAAAAAAGGGACAAGATTACCATGTATGAAGGGGACAAATCAAAACTCTATGTGCGTGACAAAAAAGATAATGTTAGCTACAAAAGACTATTGTTGTCCCTTAGTTTTTTATGTATAATAACATTAATGCCAATTGCCCGTAGATCAATGTTTGCAGTGAGGGATATTGAGGTAATAGGAAATAAAAACATTGACACAGAAAGTATAGTGTCTGTCATTGAACATCATATTGGTGCAAATTTACTGGCGGTAAAGCCCGGAGAAATAAAACATGAGATACAGGAAATAATTCCTATTGAAACTGTGAATGTTGGGTATAAACTACCACATACCCTTGTTTTAAGAGTCAAAGAAAGAGAGATTTCGGCCGCTTTAAATCACTTAAATGGTTTTGTGTTAATAGATTCCGAGGGATTTGTTGTCAAAACAGTATCCAAACTCGAAAGTTATTCAATACCTGTTATTACCGGTCTTAATACGATCGATGCTAAAATTGCAAAATGGCCTAAGTTTGAAGAAAATACAGTGTATTTCGAAGAATTGCTTGAACTAATCAAATCTTTAAAACCGATCTTACCGGAACTTTCGGAAATAAATCTAGCAATCGACGAAGTATACGAAGTGGTTTTTTATTTATATACTTTGGACGGTTATCAAATGTTACTTGATAAATGGGATGATGAAAAAACAATCATTTTACAGAAATTACTTGTAGATTTAAGAAAAAAAAACATAGGGACAGGTTTACTTGATCTTAGATGCAGTACACCGGTTTTCGAACCTTTCGATATAGAAATTGGGGAGGAGAAGGAATAGTCCATGAAAAATAATGCTAGAGCACACTTTATCATATCAATTGTTTGCTTCATATTAGGCATGTTACTCGTAGCTCAATTTAGAAGCGTACAAATAAGTGGAGGAACTGCTACTTCTTTTCAAAGAGTGCAGGAGCTTTCCACACAATTGAAGATGGTAACAGAAGAACGGGATAATTACAAAAAAGAATTATTGGGGTTAAGAGATAGAATAACTGAGTACGAAAATGCGGCTTCCCAAATAAGTGGTTTGACTGATGCTATGAAAAAAGAATTAGAGAAAGTGCGTATGAATGCGGGTTTGATTGCCGGGACCGGTCAAGGGGTTGTTATTACCCTTGATGACAGTAATTTGCCTAAACAACCCGGTGAAGATCCGAGCCTATTTTTAATTCATGATGAAGATCTTTTAAAAGTAGTAAATGAATTATTTGCTTCTGGTGCAGAGGCTGTTTCGGTAAATGGCCAGCGAATAATCACTAATAGTGAAATCAGGTGTGTTGGACCGACAATAATTATTAATTCAATAAAACTCGCACCACCTTTTATTGTACAGGCCGTGGGTGATCCTGATATTTTGGAGACATCTATGAAAATGCGAGGGGGAATTATCGAATCACTACAGGTTTTTGGCATCCAAGTAAATATTAAAAAACAAGATAAAATTGATATGCCCGCTTATACTGGGCCTATCCAGTTTAACTACTTCAAACCTGTGAAGGCAGGTGAAAAGTGATATGGTGTACTCTCTAATAGGTCTTATATTTGGTTTATTGGTTGGGTTTTATTCACCTATTACAATACCAACAATATATGCACCCTATGTTTCAATTTCAATACTAGCGGCATTAGATTCGGTTTTTGGAGGTATAAAAGCACTTGAAGAGGATTGTTTTGATGCCAATATTTTTATTACTGGCTTTTTTAGCAACGCATTTATGGCAGGACTTTTGGCCTATTTTGGTGATCGATTGGGTATACAACTTTATCTCGCAGCGATTTTTGCCTTCGGTGTGAGGATATTTCAAAATCTAGCCATAATACGACGAAATGTAGTTAAAAAAGTATTTTTTAAAAATAATAAATAATAAAGAGGAAAACCTGTTAAAAATGTTGAACTTTAATAGTCAAGGCAACCTACCCAATAGGGAAGGGGAGGTGTAAATTTGGGAAAAGGCAACATTATAGCTAGCTTGGATTTGGGAACATCTAAAACTCGTTGTATGGTAGGCGAAATAAACCGGTCCGGGGATTTGGATGTATTAGGATATGGAATTTCAACGGCACATGGGATTAAAAAAGGTATTGTGATAAATATTGATTCGTTAGTACAGAGTATAGTAAATGCTGTTGAACTTGCAGAGCAAATGTCGAACACAAAAATAAATCATGTGGCGGTGGGATTGTCGGGAGGCAATATTTCGCTACTGACAAATCGAGGAATTGTTGCTATTCCCAAAAGTGAAGGTGAGATAACCCATCAGGATGTGGAAAGGGTGCTACAAGCTGCAAAAATAATGGCCATATCCCATGATCAAGAAATTATAGATGTTATACCTCGGGACTTTATAGTAGATGGATGTGATGGTATAAAAGACCCGGTGGGGATGGTGGGAACAAGACTTGAGGTTTCAGCTTGTATAGTTACAGGTCTTTTAACGGCAATACAAAATATTGTCCGCTGTGTCCAGAAAGCAAATTTAACTGTGGAATCCATGATTTTAAAACCATTGGCAGCGGCGGAAATACTACTCACCGAAGATGAAATGGACATGGGTGTTGCACTTGTAGATGTTGGTGCAGGGACTACCGAAATCGCCATATTCCAGAATGGTTGTATTATGGCTTATGAGATGTTACCAATAGGTGGGGATCTTATCACTAATGATATAGCCATTGGCCTGCGATTGCCCTATTCCCAAGCTGAAGAAATCAAATGCAAACACGCATGTACATTATCACATATAGCTGCCGATGAGTTAGATATAGAAATACAAAGACTTGGTGATAATGCATCAAGAAAGGTTTCACAACAGGATTTAACTGCTATTGTAAAACCGCGTGTTCAAGAAATTTTATTATATGTGAACAATTTTATACATGGATTTAATTTAAAAACCATGCTACCCGCCGGTATAGTATTTACAGGCGGAGGTCTTGTGCATATCAAAGGTCTTTTCGAAATGGCTCAACAGTTGTTAGAACCGCCTGTTAGATTGGCGACAGACTCGTTTGATAGAGAACAGTCTTTTACAGTGGCACTAGGTCTTTTAAATTATGTTATTAATCATAGGGCTTTTTATAGGGGTTCAGCCATGAAAGAAAGGTCGGCTTTAGGGTTTTTAGAAAAAATCAAGCAAATATTTAAGGAGTATTTTTAAAGTTTGGGAGGTATTAACGTTGCTGGATTTTGATGTAGAGTTGGAGCAATTTGCAAATATTAAGGTTATTGGAATAGGCGGAGGGGGTAATAACGCAATAAACCGCATGATAGACGCGGGTTTGAAAGGAGTAGAATTTATTTCGGTTAATACCGATGCCCAGGCTCTTTATTCATCCAAAGCCGATAAAAAAATTCAAATAGGTGAGA
>CAYOQX010000172.1:0-3144 GCA_964406195.1 uncultured Alkaliphilus sp.
TAATATGGGTAAAGTTATAGGAATAGATTTAGGAACTACAAATTCATGTGTTGCAGTATTAGAAGGCGGGGAACCAGTTATAATCAATAACAGTGAAGGTAACAGAACAACCCCTTCTGTTGTAGCTTTTGGCAAAGACGGAGAAAGAATCATAGGAGAACCTGCAAAGAGGCAGGCTGTAGTAAATCCCGACAAAACAATTATGTCGGTTAAAACACAGATGGGTTCGGACTATAGTGCAGATATTGATGGAAAACAATATACAGCTCAAGACATTTCCGCAATGGTACTTCAGAAATTAAAAACGGATGCGGAGGCATATTTAGGAGAGACCATAACAGATGCGGTAATTACGGTACCTGCTTATTTTACAGATAGTCAAAGGCAGGCAACCCAAGATGCCGGAAAAATAGCCGGATTAAATGTACAGAGGATAATAAATGAACCTACGGCCGCGTCGCTGGCTTATGGATTGGATAAAACCGATGAACAACAAAAAATACTTGTATACGACCTGGGCGGAGGAACATTTGATGTATCCATATTGGATCTCGGTGATGGAGTGTTTGAGGTATTATCAACCAGTGGAAATAATAATCTGGGCGGGGATGATTTTGACAAGGTAATTATCGATTATATTGCTGAAGAATTTAAAAAGAAAGAGGGCGTAGACCTGAGAGAGGACAGTATGTCCCTGCAAAGATTGAATGAAGTGGCGGAACAGGCGAAAAAGGAACTTTCAAGTACTATGACGACAAATATCAATTTGCCGTTTATTACGGCAACCAGTACAGGTCCAAAGCATTTGAATATGGATCTTACCAGGGCTAAATTTGAGGAATTGGTCTCGGATTTAATAAGGAAGACCGAAAAACCCATACAAACAGCCATGAATGATGCAGGTTTATCGCCTAATGAGATTGATAAGGTGATCCTGGTTGGCGGTTCAACCAGAATTCCTGCTGTGCAACAGCTTGTAAAAAACATTACAGGGAAAGATCCGCATAAGGGTGTTAATCCGGATGAATGTGTTGCATTAGGTGCGGCTATTCAGGCAGGTGTATTGACTGGGGAAGTTAAGGATGTGCTTCTGCTGGATGTAACCCCGCTGTCATTAGGAATTGAGACATTAGGCGGAGTATCCACCAAACTTATAGAAAGAAACACAACGATACCTACAAGAAAAAGCCAAATATTCTCTACTGCTGAGGATAACCAACCTGCAGTTGATATACATGTACTGCAAGGTGAAAGAGGGATGGCGGCGGATAATGTTACGCTGGGCAGATTTAAGTTGGATGGAATAGCACCGGCACCGAGGGGCGTTCCCCAAATTGAGGTTGCTTTTGATATCGATGCCGATGGTATTGTAAATGTTTCCGCCAAGGACCTGGGAACGGGCAAAGAGCAAAAAATAACGATAACAGCATCAACTAATTTAACCGACGAAGAGGTTGAGGAAAAAATCAAAGAAGCGGAACAATTTGCTGAAGAGGATAAAAAACGCAGAGAATCAATAGAAACTAAAAATCAGGCGGACAGTTTAATATATCAGTCTGAAAAGACGCTGAAAGAAATGGAAGGAAAAATAAATCCTGAGGAAGAAGCAGAGGTAAAGGAAAAAATAGAAGAGTTGAAAAAAGCGGTCGAAAGTGATAATGTAGAGAATATAAAGAAATCAATTGAAAATTTAAACGCCGCATTTGCGCCCATAACACAAAAAATGTATGAGCAATCGGCACAGGCACAACAAGCCGGAGGAGAAACCCAAGGCGGAGGTGCCGCTCATGAGGAAGATGTGGTCGATGCGGATTATGAGGTCGTAGATGAGGATGAAACTACGGAAGACTAAAATTAACAACAATTTATCTATTTGAGGACACCTTAAGGTGTCCTCAAAATTGGTAAAAACAATCAGATGCTTAAATTAGCAAACCGGGCATTAGATATATATGTATTCAGCAAGGTGGTGAAATAGTGGCTAAACGTGATTACTATGATGTGTTGGGTGTTGGCAAGGATGCCGGTGAACAGGACATAAAGAGAGCCTATCGCAAATTGGCTATGAAGTATCATCCGGATAGAAACCCTGATGATAAAAAAGCGGAAGAAAAATTCAAGGAAATAAATGAAGCCTATGAAATACTAAGTTCGCCGGAAAAAAAGCGAATGTATGACCAATTCGGCCATGCAGGTGTGAATGCAAATGGTGGCGGAGGCTTCGAAGGTTTCGGCGGTTTCGGTGATTTTGGTGATATGTTCGGCGATATATTTGATATGTTCGGCGGGGGTTTTTCATCATCAGCAAGAAGGCGAAGAGGGCCCCAAAAAGGTGCGGATATACAATATGAAGTAACAATTACATTTGAGGAAGCAGCCTTTGGTGTAGAAAAGGAAGTTCAGTTTTATAGAAATGATACCTGTGACACCTGTGACGGAACCGGTGCAAAGCCTGGGACTTCAACCAGTGTATGCGGCAAATGCAATGGAACGGGAGAGATGCAAACCGTTACAAGGACTGCATTAGGCCAGATGGTTAGAACAAGTGTATGTAACCAATGCGGTGGGGAAGGTAAAATTATAGAAACCCCATGTAATAAATGCAGTGGTAGGGGCAGGATCAGAAAACAAAGAAAACTGAAAGTAAAGATACCTGCAGGTGTAGACACGGGATCGGTGATATCCCTGCGCGGAGAGGGCGAGGCCGGTACCAAGGGAGGACCCAGAGGAGATTTATATGTAGTAATAGATGTACTTCCACATGAAATATTTGAAAGAGACGGATACGATATTATTTGTGAAATGCCTATTACCTTTGTTCAAGCAACTCTAGGTGATGAACTGGAGGTTCCTACACTCGAAGGGAAAGTAAAGTATAAAATGCCTGAAGGAACACAAAGCGGCACTGTGTTCAGATTGAGGTCAAAGGGTATTGCAAATCCGAGAGGATATGGCAAGGGTGACCAATATGTAAGGGTTGTGATAGAGGTCCCCACGAAGCTTTCGCAAAATCAAAAAGATATATTAAAAAAATTCGCGGCTGAAAGTGGTGAAGAGGTACACCAGCAAAGAAAAACATTTTTTAACAAAGTAAAAGATGTTTTTGGTGTATAATAGTATTTAACCGTTAATTTATAAAATTAA
>CAYOQX010000172.1:3154-3584 GCA_964406195.1 uncultured Alkaliphilus sp.
AGGAGATGTGATCTGATGAAATGGATTGAGGTTTCAATAAAAACCACGACCGGGGCAGTAGAAGCGGTTGCCAATGTTCTTTATGATGTGGGTGTATCAGGGGTTGTAATAGAAGACCCACACGATATTATATTGGCAAACAGCGATGAAAACACATGGGACTATGTGGATGAGTCCCTGTTCAACCTGACAGAGGGGGCAATAGTAAAGGGATATATTCCGGAGTCCTCAAATCTCGTGGAAAGGATAGACCTTGTTAAGCAATTAGTGGCCGCTTTACCCAGGTTTGGGTTAGACGTCGGTGCAGGCGAGGTCAGTACCGTTAAGGTAAGCGAAGAAGATTGGAGCGTTTCATGGAAAAAGTATTATAAGCCGACCAAAATAGGTGACCGAATAGTGATCAAACCAACCTGGGAGGAATATAAACCCG
>CAYOQX010000173.1:0-3578 GCA_964406195.1 uncultured Alkaliphilus sp.
GGACCCTGCTGTCAAATCCTTCTAAAAGTATTCTTGAGCTGTCAAAGTTTATTTTGACACCGCTTAAATTGGTTTTATCATGATGTTCATCTCCATCATGCCCTTCGCCGTAGTATCCACCATCATCAGGAAATCCGTCATACTCACCGCCATCGGGATATTCATCACCGTCAACAACAAAATCATCCTCAAAAGAATAGAATGGATCTGGATTTGTTTCGCTGCTGTCAAAAAGGTAGGACTTTGAACTGTCTTCAACAAGGTCGGGGAGACTGTAGAAGTCCAGTAATATGGAACCGGATAACAGCTCCTTTTCTTTTATTTTTATACTCAGATTTTGTATAATAATTTCAGAATCATGTTTGCGAAGTTTTTCCAGAAATAAAAGCAGAGAAGAATACTCACCCTCGTAAGGCAGTGTAACCGACATAATTTCCACTTGGGCATCTCCGATACCCTCCGTCCTCAGTGGGGAAAAAGATATGTCTTGAACAAATAAACCTGTTCCACCCAATAGTTCGTTTATTAATAAAATAAAACGAGATTGATCTGTCTTCGGAAAATATCTCTGAGATAATGAACTTATTTCATCACTCAATTCTGCAAATTTATTATCTATTTCTTTTTCCGAAGTAATAATAGTCTGTGCTTTGGCCAGTTCATTTTCATAATGTATACTGTCTTCCTGTTTTGCTCTTAAATTCTTAATTTGGGGCAGTGCAATAAATTTATAATACCCCCATAAAAGCAATGCAACACCCAAGACTATTAACAAATTTCTTTCCCTTTTACTTATTTTCATTTTATTCTACATCTCCCTGCTCCAATTCTTCTGTGTCATCCTTTTCTGTTTTTTCTGCATCATTTTGTTCAGCATCGTCCTGTTCTGCATTATCCTGTTCAGCATCATCTTCTTCTGCACCCTTTAAGGTGAAATTAATTGAAAAATTATATAAACCTTCTTTTAACGATATGTTTGGAATGTAGATTTCTTCAAAACTTTCTTCAGATTTTAAATTGCTTTCAAAATGAGCAATAGCTAAACTATTAGTTGCCGATCCTTGCACACGAATTTGGTTGGCTGAAAGGTCCAGAGAACTGAGAAAAACCTCCTTTGGAACCTGATCTGTTATTTTACTTAAAAACATGTCGTCTATAACGTTCCTTCCCTCGATAATCTTATCAACATTTTCCAACAACGAAAGTCTTTCTTCCATTTCAGACACAGTTTCTTTTTTCTGCTTAACAGTGTTTAATCGTTCGGAAACCTTATCGGATTCTAAATTTGACTTCATAATTCCAATTTGTTTATTTAGGGAGTTTATTCTAAAAATATTAACCAGAGGATATGTAATCAAACCTAATACTACAACCAAAGCAACTATATATAAAATTAAAATATTATACCTTGAAAATTCATCTTTGTCCAAATAAGGTTCAAAAAAGTTAAAGTCTTTCATTCTATGCCACCTACCTTCTAATAATGGCCCCTATAGCATTGATATAGCTCGATATATCAATTTCCTCCAAACTGTTGTCAAATTTTACATTGTTCAAACTGTTTATTTTAAAGGCAGGCATGTCAAAAAACTCTTGAATATAGGTTGAAATGCCCTCGATATTGGAACTTCCACCATATATGCATATGCTATCGATGACATTGTCAGTACTTCTACTCATATAGTACCTGAAAATCTTTTGAATTTCGTTCAACCAATCCTGTATAGTTTCCTCAACTATATCCATTAATACAGACGGGGAATCCTGTTCTGTATTATGATTAATATTTTTCATTTCCCTCTTTTCAGTCTCCGCCTCCTCTGAAGAAATGCCCAGCGAATGAATTATACCTGTATTAATATCTTTGCCTCCGTTATTTATTAATCGATTAAATTCAAATTGTCCTTTATTTATAATGGTTATATTTATAAACTGATGCCCCAGGTCTATTGCGGCTATGGTTTGGTCCTCCAAAGGATAGCTGTCATTGACAACGGTTTTCGGATCCAACAGCTTATGAACAGCGTTGGAGTGGGTATCAAGATAATGCGGGGTCAGACCTATACTTTTGCCCAGGTCCAAATAATCCTCGCTTATTATTTTCGGCAGGGCTACTACCAGAACAGTAACCTTTTTCGCACCATCTTCCTCAAACTCTTCTATTATTTTGTATTGTAAAATATACTTATTTATCTCTATAGGTAAATATTGTTCCACCTCATAACCTATTATCTGTTCCAATTCTTCGGGTTTTGCCCACGGCAGTACAATTTCCCTGCTAATTGCATCCGTGCTTTCCAATGTAAAGGCTGTATTTTTAGTTTTAATATTTTCCTCTCTCAAAACTACGCCCACTATTTCCTTTATTTTTTCTTTGTCTGTAATCTGTCCGTCATAAAATGTTTCAGAAGGAGTTGGAATAGTTGCTATTTTATCAATATTAACAGTATTCATATTGTGACTGCCCTCCACTATTTTTATGGAGTATGTTCCTATGTCTACAGCTACTATATTTTTCATCAACAAATTAGATATATATTTTCTCATTGTACTCCCCCTGTTTGTTAACTTCTCTACAATGTTCTATATCCCTGCAATTCCTCATTTTTTATTTTATTATTCCGTATTACCTAAAAAACTCCTTCCAATAGACATTTTCTTACTGCACAATCCTTAAATATAAGTTTAGTATATCATAATAATAAAGCATGGTGATAAAAGCAGAGAATGCAATAAATGGTCCAAAGGGTATCATGTCTTTTCTGCCCTTCTTTTTAGATAACAACAAGGGAAGTGTAAACAAAGCTCCTACAAAAAAAGATAGGAAGGCAACCATTATTATTTTTTTCATTCCGAGAAAAAGACCCAACATACCCATCAGCTTTATATCCCCGCCGCCCATACCTCCAGCGGAAACTATTGCTATCAATAAGAAAAAACCTCCCCCTATCAGGAATCCTAAAGCACTGTCCAACCATAAAATTTCTTTGCCCGAGAACAGCGGTAAAATAAATCTATATATAAAACCCGTTATCAGCCCGAATATAACAAGCTCATCGGGAATAATTGTATGCTTATGATCTATAGTACCTATGATAATTAACAAACTGCTGAAAATACAGTGAATTGTAAAATTCAAAGAGTATCCAAAATTCATAAATATTAATATATATATAAGTCCGTTTAAAATTTCAATAAAAGGATATTGCAGGGATATATTCTCCCCACAATATCTGCATTTTCCCCTGCGGATTAAATAACTTAAAACAGGAATTAAATCCACAGGTTTAAGTTTTGTTTTGCAACTTGTGCAATGAGAAGGAGGAAATGTAATCGACTGATTGATAGGTATCCTATAAATGCATACATTTAAAAATGAACCTATTAATAATCCTAAAATAAATATTAAAATAAAATTCAGCATACTTTCCCCCTTCTATCTTTAAATTATGTCAGTTTGTAAATACTTAAATAACATGTCTGACATAAGCTGAAGATAATTGATGTAATTGTAAGTGTTTTGTTAAGCGTATGTAGGTGTTAAACAAACTTCAAAATGTGTTTGGTTTTGGTTGGAA
>CAYOQX010000174.1:0-3542 GCA_964406195.1 uncultured Alkaliphilus sp.
AATCCGTGCAGGTGCAGGCGGAGATGAGGCCAGCCTGTTTGCTACGGATTTGTTCAGAATGTATACAAGGTATGCCGAAAGTGTGGGCTGGGGTGTGGAGATGTTAAGCTCCAGCGAAACGGGTCTCGGCGGATTTAAAGAAGTGATATTTATGATTAACGGTAAAGGTGCTTACTCCATGCTGAAATATGAAAGCGGTGTTCACCGTGTGCAGAGAATTCCGACCACCGAGTCCGGCGGCAGGATTCATACCTCTACAATAACCGTAGCTGTACTGCCCGAAGCGGAGGATGTGGACTTTAAACTTAATATGGATGAGCTCCGGATTGATACGTTTCGTTCCTCAGGAAAGGGCGGTCAGTCGGTTAACACCACGGATTCCGCCATTCGCATCACTCACATACCGACAGGAATGGTTGTATCCTGTCAGGATGAAAGGTCCCAGCATAAAAACAGGGATAAGGCGCTTAAAATTTTAAGGGCAAGACTTTTGGATGATTTGGTTCAGAAACAACAGGAGGAGATTGCAGAGGACAGAAGGAGCCAGGTGGGTACGGGGGACAGAAGTGAAAGAATAAGGACCTATAACTTTCCGCAAGGCCGGGTTACGGATCATCGCATCAACCTGACTTTATATAAAATGGAGAACTTTATGGACGGGGATATTCAGGAGATGATAGATGCCCTGATTACCACAGACCAAGCCAAAAAAATGGCAGCCGTAGGCGGTTAAGACAAAAAGTGAGGACCGGTTCCTCATTTTTTTGTTTTAGGTTTCCTGTTTTTGGTATATAATATAGGCTAACCGGCAATCTGATTTTTAATATGGAGGTTTAAGGGTAAATGTCTGTATTTAAAATATTTTCCTGGATTGTAAGATATGTATTTATTATTCTGATTTACTATTTTCTATATGCAATTATCAGGCTTATATATTTGGACATACAACATATCAATAAAATAGGTCGACAAAAACACAACAATCCTTACCTGAAACTTGTCAATAGAAAGGAACGTCTTGATTTTGATATTCAGGAATTTTATGATCTGGAAAATGAAACAACCATAGGGCGTTCCAGGGACAATATAATTCAAATATTGGATAGGTATGTTTCATCTAAACATTTAAAAATAACTATGGATGAAGGTGAATATTTCCTGGAGGACCGCGGCAGTGTCAACGGTACATATTTGAATAATTCAAAAATAGAGGATGTTGTCAAGCTCAAAAATGGGGACCGCATCGGCCTGGGTCAGGTGGAATTTTTATTCGTGAAAGAGGCGGTGGGGGAATGAAAATTTATAGCCTGTTGGGTATACGCAAACCTATTCATATTTTAATAATCATAAATATTTTATTTTTTGTATTATTGTCACTGCATGTTCAGCCGCTGGACCCGTCAATATTGATAGCCGGCGGGGGAGTGATTGTTCTTATGGTAGTCTCCTTTTTAATTATTGTAAAAAGGCAGATGGGAGATCAATATATCTTCTTAATTATATCCATGCTTACCAGCTTGGGGATTATAATGCTCTATCGTCTGGATCCCGAATATGGACTTGCTCAAATAAAATGGTATGGTTTGGGAATTGTACTTTATTTTGCATCCTACATTTTATTCAGTATTATAAAAAATTGGGACAGATATATATATGGCTATATTATTGGGAGCCTATTGTTATTTTTAATGACATTTACTTTAGGTGTCAGTATCAAAGGATCAATTAACTGGGTCCGAATAGGGAACTTTACTTTTCAGCCTGCAGAGGCTACTAAAATATTTTTTGTCTTTTTTATTGCATCTTACTATAAATTAATATCCGATTCCGAGAAAACCGAGGATTCTGCAGGGGGTGAGGCTGTATCGCTTAAAAATCATGAAGATACCGCATCTCATTTATACGATGATCAAATTATATCCGGTTCCTCTTCGAGACAGTGGAAAACTCTGAATCACAGGAAAACAGTCAAAAACAAACGGACAATAAAAAACAAATATGTATTTTTAACAATAATCTATTTGCATCTTTTATTGCTGTTGGCACAAAGAGAATTGGGAATGACCATATTATTTTATGTTGTATTTATGAGCATATTTTATATATACGGGGATGATTATAAGCTGTTATTCTATAATATAGGTGCTCTGGCGGTAATACTCGTCCTGAGTTATTTTATGCTCGGCCATGTAAAGGTCAGACTGATGACGTGGATCGATCCATGGAGCCGAATTTCGGGGAAGGGATACCAAATCACCCAATCTTTATTTGCTATTGCGGCAGGCGGTTTTTTCGGTACCGGGTTGGGACTGGGGAATCCGGACTATATTCCCGTGGTCCATACTGATTTCATTTTTTCCGCCATTTGCGAAGAAATGGGTCTGTTTGGAGGGATGGCCGTAGTATTATTATATTTTATATTGATATATAGGGGTTTCAAAATAGCATTAACCACCAGGGAGACATTTAAAAGGATAGTTGCTTTGGGAATAACCTTGATATACGGATATCAGACATTTATTATAGTCGGCGGTGTCATCAAATTAATACCGCTTACGGGGATTACCCTTCCGTTTATAAGTTATGGGGGCAGCTCCCTTATTTCAGCCTTTATAGCCTTCGGTATATTGCAGGCGATTTCCAAAAAGACCTCTGAGGGGGTGGAGTTTTAATTGAAGGACAATAGAAAAACAGTTCACATAATAGTATTCATGAGTGCTTTATTTCTCAGTATAATTGTATATTTAACTTATATTCAAATATTTAAAGCGGACGAGATGGCACAAAACCCTCACAATAGAAGACAATGGGCTGTGGAGGATAAAATTATAAGAGGTTCTATTTATGATCGCAACGGAATTGTATTGTCGGAGACCAAGGTGGAAGATGACGGTACAATGAAAAGACTGTACAATTACGACAGACTTTACAGCCATGTTATAGGATACAATTCCCGTCAATACGGCAGGGCCGGATTAGAGTCTTATTATAACGAGGAGCTCCTGGCGCTGATGGATGACAATACAGTTGCAAAAATCAAGGAAACCGTTACGGGACAGCCTATTGAAGGGAACAGCCTGGTGCTTACCCTGGACCATAGGTTGCAGAAAAAAGCGGAGGAACTGTTAAGGGGAAAAATGGGCTCTGTTGTAGCCATGAATCCTAAAACCGGGGAAGTACTTGCTGTAGTGAGTAAGCCGGACTACAGTCCGAACAACCTGGCGGAGAATTGGGAGGAACTTGTGGGAGATGAAAAAGCCAGTCCCCTGTTAAACAGGGGTATTGCCGGATTATATCCTCCCGGCTCTATATATAAGCTAATTGTGGCTGCATCCGTATTGGAGAATCCGGATGTGGATACCGATTATAATTGTACGGGCACTATTACAATAGACGGGTACACCTTGTCTGATGCTAATAAAAGAGGACACGGCTCCCTGGACCTGAGGAGGTCCGTGGTAGTATCTTGTAATACCAATTTTGCCAGAATGGGGGTAGAATTGGGAAGCGGGAATATTATCAATATTTCCAAAAGATTTTTG
>CAYOQX010000175.1:0-3535 GCA_964406195.1 uncultured Alkaliphilus sp.
AATTGAAGTTGTAATTCTAAAGAATCCAGCAATTTTCCTCCGCTTTTTTGAAGTGTTTCTTTTTCTCCTGCGGTTAAAAATGAGGATTTGCTTTCCAGTTCTTTTAATAATCTTGAAAAATCTTCATACGGTCTATCCTCTGTTTGCCTGCCCTCTTTTATGTGTCTGTTTATTTTATTGATTATATTTTTGAGTTCATCGGCAACTTTAATTATTTCTGTGTTTTTATTTTTATCTATCAAATTGAGTATCTCATCTAACTGATGGCCTATTTGTCTTTGATTGTTCAGAAAAAATGACAGATTTTGAACTTCCTTTAGAGTCAGAGGCATTGCATTTTTCATCAGTAAAGAAATTATAGTGTTTTTTCTCTCAGGTGAAATCTGTTTCAATATATTCACCATGCCCTTCATTTTATCTGCAATTTCCTCTGCTTTCTTTGCATTTATCAAAACATTTTTATCTGTCAATTCTTCTGTGTTTATCGAAACGTCCTCATCAGTTATTTCCTCCATATTTGCCGGAACATTTTCACTCGTCTCACCCTGTTTTATATTTTCCTTTGAAATAATTTCCTTATTCCCTATTGTGTTTTCAGCATCTTTCACAATATTTTCAGTTTTTCTGTTTCCAATGATTTGGGATTTGCTTTCCAAGATATCCTGATATTCTACACTTTGTGCCATATTTTCAGTTTTTTCTGCATTTCCTGTATCCTGTGCTGTGTCTCCAGCAGCTTCCAAGGCTCCTTCTGTATTTATGTTTTCTGCGTTCAACAAATTTTTAATTTCTGTGTTTTGACTTGCCCTCTCACTGTTTAATAAATTGATTATATCAACCAATCCCTTTAAATCCGTTTTTTCTAATGATATACCCTCTTCTATCGCATTTTGGAACACATCGGGTGATAAGGTTTCAACTATTCTGTCTAAAATCCTTTTTAACATATACATTTCTTTTATATTATTATTGTTTAAAGGGATCCCACTCTGCATTATAGCTTTTGCTATTTCATCCATATAATTTTCTTCCATCAAAGTGCCCAATTTGCCACTGTTTGTCTTCAAATAATTTTGTGCAATAAAATCCAACTCTCTTATTTCTGTATTTGTCAACCTATCTAATGCATCCATTAATTCCGCTTTATCTATTGCCATTATTTGCTCCATTTCTGTTGATTGAACATCCGAGTGTAACTGTTCATTTTGGTTTAACCTCACATCAGGGTTTAACTGTTCATTCAAGGTATTTAACCATTCATCTGCTGTAATATCCCCGTCTATCAATTGCTGTGAAAGGTTTAGACTTTCCGGTGTGGTAGGTAAGTCCAATTTTATATGCAGCGCCAAAGTTTTTATATCTATACTTTCAACCAGTTCTAATATTTCCAGTCTGTCCAGACCTAAGGTGATACCCCTTTCAGCAGGGATATCCCCTATGTCGGGTTCTACAGTAACGTGTTCTGTATTATGTTCTGCAGGAATATTCTTTGTACCATATTCTGCGGAAATGTGTTCTGTATCTTCCACAGAAATATGTTCCGCACCGGGTTCCACAGGGATATGTTCCATGTCATGCTCCATAGAAATATGTTCTGTGTTATGCTCTGTGGAAATATGTTCCGTGTCGTGTTCAGCAGAAACATGTTTCGTGTCTTGCTCTGAAGAAATATGCTCCGTGTCATGCGCCACAGGGGTATGCCCCGAACTATGTTCCCGGGAAATATGCTCTGCATTATGTTCCGTGTTTTCTGTATCGTACTCTGTATCGATCATATCTCTCAGTTCTGCTACATCTATTTTTTCTACTTCAACACCTGAGGCCATTAACAATGCTGTTTTCTCATAATCCAAATCGGAATTAAGCTCTATAACAGCACCTTTGACGATCATTATCTTTTGCAAGTTTTCTTTGGTTAAGTCTAATCCCGTGGTTATAACATCTTTAGATAGTTCCACAATTTCGTCTGTAATCTTTATCCCTATGTATTGCAATCTGTCTTTGATATCGCCTTCTATTTGAACGAGATCCCTTTCTGTCGGGGTGCCGACTGCTCCGCTGAAAGTCTCATAAATTTTGCCCGCCAATTGCCCCAATTTCCGTTCTGCCTTTATAGTTCCCTTTACCACTGTGTTTTTTAATTTGTATAAATTATCTATGGATGTCTCTATTCTGTTTTTAACGCTGTCTATTATGGTTTTGCTCCCTATGTCCTTGATATCATGCAGTTTTGAAAAAATCCTATTTATCTGTTCAATATTTTCTTTGGAAGTATCCAATCCTGCTTTATCGAGCGCTTTTATAATATCCGTAATATCCTTACCTGTTCTGTTGCCGTATATATCATAGGCTATGCTTTCGGCTTCCTCTGTGCTCATGTCTTTTTTGATTCCCAAAAATCTCAAGAGTGAAAATGGCCGTTTATCGCCCTGCACTTTCTGCATCTCCTGCAATACTTTCTGCAATGATTCTTTATCGAAATCCATATCTTTTTCTACAAGTTTAATGGCTGTATCATAATCCAAATTTTCGCTTATGTTTGATAATTGCTCTTTTGCCGCCATAAAAGATAATATGTTCTCCTTTGTAATATCCACTCCATGGTTCTCTAATGATTTTACAGCTTCTATACTTTCATCATTTATAGGTATATCAAGAGATTTTAAAATATAATCATATTTATCTTGTAAATCCTGCACGGCCCCCTGCTCTTCTCCCGAGGATTCATCTTGTTTAATCAGTTTGGAATCCACTATATTTCGTCTGTCTATCACTATATCGTCTCCAACCTGTGCATCCATGGGTTTGTCCAAGGTAATGTGCAGTGCCTTTTTACTGCCTATATCTACTTTTATATTGTTTCTGTCAGTTTCCAGCAATGTTCCTTTTATTTTAAATCTATCGGGCAT
Organism: uncultured Alkaliphilus sp.; assembly: GCA_964406195.1. Taxonomy (GTDB): domain Bacteria; phylum Bacillota; class Clostridia; order Peptostreptococcales; family Natronincolaceae; genus JAAZJW01. The sequence continues at coordinate 2,910 of CAYOQX010000175.1, forward strand.
TTTTATATATGAATCTATTACACCGCGGTATATGTCTTTTCTCCCAATATTGTTCATAAGGATATCTCTCCTTTGACGTTTGTTTCTTAGATGCTTTCAATATATTATCGTCAATTTTTATCTCTTCCTTTAGTTGAATTTGTCGCGTCAGTCTAATAATGCGACATAACGACAGCTAAATAACAGCTGAACAATAGTTGAACAATAGCTGAACAATAGTTTAACGATTGTGAGGCATCGAAAGGTATGGACAGAGTTAATAGGATCATTTTCCCATATTAAAAACATGATGGGACAATCATTCTGTCTCCGGTCCCCGAACATACAGAACTATCTTTAAAATATTTGATATATTGCAAATCGAATCACTTTTGAAATTTTGCAATGGCCCTGACAGCCCGCCTGTTCGGCAATAATCGGAAAATTAAAAACCACAAGAACTGTGCATACCCGCAACGACATTTTTCTTAAAATATTTGATATATTATAAATCGAATTACTTTTAAAACTTTGTAATAACACTCAGCTCTTTGAAGGTGAAAAAACTAGAAAATTGCGTGCTGTTTGAGCGTAGCGAGTTCACGAATTTTCAGTTTTTTGCCTGAAAAGGGCTGTAAGGGTTATCA
>CAYOQX010000176.1:0-2140 GCA_964406195.1 uncultured Alkaliphilus sp.
TTCCTGTTTTTTTACTTTTCTTATAACCAGAGGATAGGCTATATTATTAAAAACCGTGGTTCTGAGTAAATAGGGTTTTTGAAAAACCCGCGTCATATTTTGCTGTATTTCAGTAGTAAGTTTGTTGCCGTTATAACTGACGGTACCGTTGTTGGCTTCTATTAAACCTGCTATTATTTTTATCAATGTGCTTTTACCCGAACCGTTAGGTCCTATTATGCCCAGAAAACAACCCTTTTCCACGGTTTGTTTTTTTATGTTGAGCACACAACGCTCCCCATAGTATTTTTGTAGATTTTTAATTTTCAGGTCCATATTAATCCTCCTGCTGTAATCTATATAACACAGAGTTGATAACAAATGATATGAGCAATAAAATTATGCCGATGGCAATGGCCATCCCATACTGTCCCATGTTTTTCAGCATTGCAATCACGGTGGTCATTACCCTCGTATGCCCCTTTATATTGCCCCCAACCACCATTACGGCACCAACCTCCGATATTGCCCTTCCATAGCCTGTAACGATTGCTGAGAAAATATTGACCCTGAGTTCCTTAACCAATAGAACCAGTGCCTGTTTTCTGTTGGCCCCTAATGTATAGGCAACATCTTGTATTTCCTCTCCTCTTTCCCTTGCCCCGTTATAAACGGTACCCGTTATGATAGGTGTTACCAACAAAACCTGGGCCACTATTATCGCTGTCGGGGTATAAACAATGCGCAGGTTTCCCAACGGACCGTTCCTGGATATAAACAAATACACAACCAGGCCGACTATTACGGGAGGCAAACTCATCATTATACCCGTCGGAATAGCTATAATGCCGGCAATCAAAGTTGATGTCAGAGATACATAGATTGATAAGCCGATGATACCGTATATTTCCCTATCGAGGGATAATAATAAATTTAGAGCATCCTTTATTCCATCTATAATATGCGCCATAATGATACTCCCTTTAAATTGATTTTTGTAAAATATTTTAAATTATACCGTATTTACATTTAAAATAAAACAATTAGTATTGACAGGTGTATATACACCTGTTATGATAGTATAAACTTGTACTGGAGGGATTAATTATGAATACTAAAAGATTGACCTTGGTTGCCTTACTTACATCACTTGCAATTGTTATTCCATTTGCCGTGTTTTTCAAGGTGGTGGTTCCACCGTTTTCAGCAACACTGGGTTCCCACGTACCTATGTTTATTTCCATGTTACTGGGACCTGAGGCTGCTGTTATGGTAGGACTAGGATCCGCCCTGGGTTTTTTCCTGACCCTCGGACCTATAATCGGAGCAAGGGCCGCCATGCACATAATTGTCGGAATTGTAGGTGCAAGACTCATCAGGAAGGGCATGTCCTTTCCAAAGGTTGCAGCAATTACTGCACCCATACACGGATTGCTTGAGATGCTTGTAGTAATCCCGTTTGTCGATTTTGATGTATACAAAATACTTGTAATTACCGGAATCGGAACCGTACTTCATCACGCTGTAGATGCTTTTATAGCATACGTAGTGGTGAATATACTTCAAAAATCGGAAACAATATCAACAGTATTTATAGACAATAGTTAAAACCACATATTGCTACTTTTATGTTGCTGCTTCCGAGACATGTATTGCTATCTCTTAGGTTGCAGTTTTTAAGGCATATATTACCGCCTTCAAGTTACAGCGTCTCTAAAGTATTGTAGATTTATTAACAAATCAAACATTATGTGTTTATAAACAAATTAAAAGGAGATGGGTTTGACCTGTCTCCTTTTAAATGTGCAAAAATTTTCTATTTTTATGGACTGAATCGTACATGGAAGTTTTATGGCACGCCCTAGAGGATTCGAACCCCCAACACTCTGATCCGAAGTCAGATGCTCTATCCATTGAGCTAAGGGCGTGTACTTGTTCTGATATCCCACCAATTTATCATTGTAATATATAACCTATACTATGTCAAGGAACTAAAAGCGGTTCGCAGACTGAAACCCCAGCATGTAAAATGTTATAAAAATGGGGCCACCACTGAGATGACCCCATTTTTAAAATTCAAAACAGATATCTCACCAAACCGGTTTTAATTTAAAACCATATTATTTTGCATTGGGCACAAACAAGGACTGGCCATATTTAT
>CAYOQX010000176.1:2150-3520 GCA_964406195.1 uncultured Alkaliphilus sp.
TTCTATGAGATCCTGGGCCTTGTCCGAAATCATCCACTCAACAAAGGCTTGTGCACCTTCAGCGTTGATTTTATCGTTTTTTTCCGGATCTACAGCTATTACACCGTATTGGTTAAATAATTTTGTGTCGCCCTCCACAACTATTTCAAGTTCAAGTTCATCTATCATGGACAGATAGGTAGCTCTGTCGGATATTGTATATCCCTGAAGTTCGTCGGTCATTTGGTTAACAGCACCCATACCTTGTCCCGCTTCTACATACCAGTCACCCTCAGGTTCAATATCGGCTTCTTCCCAAAGTTTAAGTTCGGTCTTGTGGGTTCCGGAGTCATCCGCTCTGGATACGAATTTTTCATCTGATTCGCTGATCACAGCAAGGGCTTTAACTATATCCGATCCCGCCTCTTCTTTCAAATTCAGAGGATCGTCTTCAGGTCCCAAAAGTACAAAATCATTGTACATTACATCAAATCTTTCAACTCCGTGGCCTTCCGCAACAAATTCTTCTTCGGAATCCTTGGCATGAACCAATAAGACATCCGCATCTCCGTCTCTACCCATTTGCAAGGCTTGGCCGGTTCCTACGGCAACTACCTTAACATCATATCCGGTATCTTTTGTGAACTCCGGCAAAATAAATCCTAAAAGCCCGCTGTCATCCGTACTGGTCGTGGTTGAAAGTAATATTTCGCCCTTCTCCGGTCCGGCTGCGGAATCGTCTCCTTCATCCGGTGCAGATTCGGGTGGTGTTTCCGCCGGTCCGCAGGCAACCAGCGTCAAAGACAACAACAACAAAACAATTATGGACAGCTTACTAAATTTTCTTCTCATGTACCTCATCTCCTTAAATATATTTTGATAATATGTGAAAAATGGACATCTAATCCACCTGTTGCACTAATATGTATGATAATTCAATATTCAGGTTCAAGTTAACATCCCTTTCCACCAACATAGGAATGAACCCTTTTGTGAAATTTACAATGTTACCCGATAAATAAAAATACCCTTTAAAAAGGGCATAAATAAATATAATAAGCCTGCAAATAGCTTATTTCTTGTATATTGCTCCTTTCCACATTGGGAGGCACAGCGGTTTCCTGCAGTACCCTATCGGTTAACAAATCACTATATAAGCATTTCAGATTTCGCTAACTCGGAAATATTCAGTTTGTTTTACTATAATTCAGTATAGTCTATTATTACTATATTGTCAATAACTGTTGATTTAGTCCTTTATGATTGTGTAGACGGCTTGGTTACTCATTTGCCAACTCCTCCCCAAGCCTTTTTCTTAATTTTTCCAAGGCTATGGCGCGATGGCTGATTTTATTCTTCTTTTTATCCCCCAATTCCGCAAAGGTCTTTTT
>CAYOQX010000177.1:0-3514 GCA_964406195.1 uncultured Alkaliphilus sp.
GGGCGGTAAAACAGTAGGTGCCGGAGTAGTAACCGGTATTATTGAATAACCAAAAGACATTCTGACAAACAGGGGGACTGGGCACAATCTGGTCCTTCTTTTTTGTTTCTATTATTGACATGGAATTTAAAATGTGATAGGTTTTAAAGGGTAACCAATTATATAGTGGTGAATAATTATATAAATTGAGTAATAAACATATTTGTCGGGATGTGGTATAGGAGGGTATAGCTATGCGAATAAACATTACATTGGCGTGTACAGAATGTAAACAAAGAAACTATCATACGAGCAAAAATAGAAGAAATAACCCGGATCGTATTGAGCTTAAAAAATATTGCAAGTTTTGCACAACTCACACTGTTCACAAAGAAACAAGGTAAGGAATGCTAGAACTTTTTTAAAGGATGTGAATCAGCAATGTCTGCTCGGACAAATGCTAGAAAAGATTCAGTTATAAAAAGATTTGGAAAATTTTTAAAAGCTGTGCGTTCGGAATTAAAGAAAGTAATCTGGCCTAACCGCGAAGAATTGATTAATAATACCGTTATTGTAATTATCTCCGTGGTGTTGATGGTATTCGGCCTGTGGATATTGGATTCCATATTCGGCTTTATTTTAGGTCTCATGATAGGATGAAATAATATGCTTAAAAGGAGGGTAAGGGGTATCCGGCTAACAGGCGGGTGCTTCTGATATATGTCCAAAAAAGCAAAATCTGAAGAAGCAAAGTGGTATGTTGTTCATACTTACTCAGGTCATGAAAACAAAGTTAAAATGAACATTGAGAAGATAGTTGAAAATAGAGGTATGCAGGATGTTATTCTAGAGGACGGACAGAAAAAGGTAAAGGAATCTAAATTGTTTCCCGGGTATGCACTCGTCAAGATGCATATGACCGATGATTCATGGTACCTGGTGCGAAACATAAGGGGTGTCACAAGTTTTGTGGGTCCCAGTTCGAAGCCCATACCGTTAACCGATGAAGAGATAAAATCCGTAGGCGTTGAAGAGCCGAGGGTAGAGGTTGACATCAAGGTCGGTGAATCGGTAAAGGTTGTATCCGGACCGTTCGAAACCTTTATGGGGACTGTTGAAGATATTAATGTGGAAAAACAGACGGTGAAGGTACTTATTTCAATGTTTGGAAGGGAAACGCCGATTGAATTGGAATTCCATCAAATTGAGAAGATTTAGTTTCTCCGGGAATCCAAGCTGAGGGCTCGGATGAAAATTTAAGTAAAAATCCGAACAAAAACTGAGATAAAAAATCAAGCAAAAATTCAGGTGAAAATACTGAAGTTATATAATATAATTGCAATTATCTGAGGAGGTGTAACAGATATGGCAAAAAAAGTAGTAGGTCAAATAAAACTGCAAATTGCTGCAGGAAAGGCTACTCCGGCCCCGCCTGTTGGACCCGCATTGGGACAGCACGGTATAAACATAATGGGATTTTGTAAGGAGTTCAACGCACAGACGGCCGATCAGGCAGGTCTGATTATTCCGGTTATTATTTCGGTTTATCAGGATAGATCATTCAGTTTTATTACAAAAACCCCACCGGCTTCTATATTAATAAAGAAGGCCATTGGGCTTGAAAGCGGTTCGGGAGAACCTGCAGACATAAAAGTCGGTAAGATTTCCAAAGATCAAATTAGGGAAATTGCTGAATTGAAAATGGCTGACCTAAACGCTGCAACTATTGAAACTGCTATGAGCATGGTCGCCGGTACTGCAAGGAGCATGGGAGTTGTAGTAGAGGATTAAACTATATTTTGTTTGAAAAAGTGGAAGGTTTTATTGAAAACCGCTAATACCACAAGGAGGGAACAAGATGGACAAAAGAGGGAAAAAATACAGAGAAGTAATAGAATTGGTTGACAGGGATCATCTATACGAAACGGAAGAGGCTATGGAATTAATAAAAAAGACAGCCACCGCTAATTTTGATGAAACCGTAGAGGCACACATAAGACTGGGTGTAGACTCAAGGCATGCGGACCAACAAGTAAGGGGTGCAGTTGTACTGCCGCACGGCACCGGTAAAGTCGTAAAGGTTCTCGTGTTTGCAAAAGGCGAGAAAATAACCGAAGCAGAAGAGGCCGGGGCGGACTATGTAGGCGGCGAAGAATTTGTAGCCAAAATCCAGAATGAAAATTGGTTTGATTATGATGTAGTTGTTGCAACACCGGACATGATGAGTGTTGTGGGCAGACTGGGCAGATTGCTCGGGCCGAAAGGTTTAATGCCTAACCCTAAATCAGGGACGGTAACATTTGACCTGGACAGGGCGGTCAAAGAAATTAAGGCCGGTAAAGTCGAATACAGATTGGATAAAGCCAATATCATGCATGTGCCGATTGGTAAGGCCTCATTTGAAAAAGATGAACTGGTGGAGAATTTCCAGGCGTTGATGGATGCGGTTGTAAGGGCAAAACCTGCAGCCAGCAAGGGCCGATACCTGAGAGGTATTACAGTGGCAAACACAATGGGCCCGGGAATTAAAATCAATCCGGCCGGAATGATGAAATAGTATTCCGCTCGACAATCCGGAAGGATGAAACAGCATTTCGATCAATGATTCGGAATGATGATATAGCAACGAAACAGTATTGAAACAGTATAGAAAATATTGAATATATATTAGGTTTTATTGATAAGGTTTTTTGCATTACTAAATCTGAATATTTTGCCGTAGACAGTAGGTGCTTAATTGCTTAAATATCCCACCGAGGCTTTGAATAAATAATAAATCAAAGGTCTCGTTATGTCTATAAAGCAAACGGGGTCTTTTTTAAATGTTTAATATGTGCAAATAATTAAGCCGTGTTTTCAGATGGTAGTGTGTATATATGTAATCAGTTGAAGGAACGCATATGTCAATGTATGCAAACAATTAAAAAGGAACGCATACATCAATGTGTGTAGACAGTTAAAAAGGAGGTGGATTTGTCGGTGTCCAAAGCGATTGACGTTAAAAAGGAAATAGTAGCTGAGATTACTGATAAATTGCAGAGATCTGTAGCAGCCGTTGTAGTGGACTATAGGGGCCTGAAGGTAGGGGAAGTTACGGAACTGAGAAAAAAATGCAGGGAAAACGATCTGGATTATAAGGTTTATAAAAACACCTTGGCCAGAATGGCCGCTAAAAACGCAGGTATGGATGAACTGGTGGAAGAACTGGTTGGACCGAATGCAATTATGTTCAGTTATGACGACCCCATAGCTGCCGCCAAAATGGCCGATGAGTTTGCAAAGGCTCATAAAAATCTGGAGCCGAAGGTAGGATTTATAGAAGGTACATTCTATGCTGAGGAACAGCTCAAGGAGCTTGCTTCGGTACCATCAAGAGAGGAACTTCTTGCGAAACTGCTTGGAAGTCTCAAGGCACCCGTATCGGATTTTGTTTACTTGCTGCAGGCTGCAAACCCTGCTTCGAACTTTGCTTATATGCTACAAGCAATGATTGACAAAAAAGAGGCGGAGGCATAAAAACAATTTAAGATACAAG
>CAYOQX010000178.1:0-3469 GCA_964406195.1 uncultured Alkaliphilus sp.
CGTTATTTTTTCTTCTTTGATTTTTTCTTCCGCCGTTTTTTCTTCCAAACTGATGTTAAGGCCCTTTATCGCCCCGAATTCTTCATCATCATCCTCTTCAATCTCTATATCTATCTCATTCACCGTATGTCCTGTTCTATCTTCGGTATAATTTTTTATTTGTTTGCCGACTTTATCCTTGTATAGTACACAAATAGCATCCTTGTTGCTGAATTGAATATTGTCTATTCTGTTTCTAGCTATTGACAGCTCCAATTCATCAGATGTTCTCAAAATTTCTTCTTCAAAATTAATCTGACCGTTTATAAATTTTGTCAAGGGTGTTAAAATTACCATTATAAATAAAAACCCTATAACCACATTTATGTATCTTCTATAATTCGAACCGGGCACCAATATTTCTATAAACGTAGAAAATATAATGATTGAAATTATTGCAATAACCCATTCACGAATAAGCGCCATTGTTTCACCTACCTCATTATTACAACTACCTCATCACTGCAGTTATCTAATCGCTACAGTTACTTCACCAATTACCTCATCATTACGGTAATATTACCTGCACCGACTATTACGGTTATCATGATAAAAAACATTATTGCTACCGAAGACACGGTCGCAAACACCAGAATCAATGAATTGCCCATGCTGTTTAAGCAGTCCGCCAACTGATTTTGTGCTATTGGTTCTATTATGGCGGAGGATAATTTATATATGACTATCAGGGCGGTGATTTTGATCATCGGGATTGAACAGATGGCCAGAATTGATACCAGACCTATCACACCCATACCGTTTTTGAGCAATAAGGAGTATCCGATAACTGCATCCACAGCGTCCGATAAAAATTTCCCTACAACGGGAACAAGTTTATCCACCGCAAATTTGGCTGTTCTTATTGTGACCCCGTCCACCGTGGATGTAGCTATCCCCTGTATAGATATTATTCCGACGAATATAGTCAGAACAAAGCCTAATATGACCACTGCAGATTGTTTTAACAGTCCGGCAAGTCCGGTTATTTGTACTTTGGACGAAAGATTATTAACAATAGCAAGTATTGCTGAAAAAAATATTAATGGCAATACTACGGATTTTATTATAGTTCCTATAAAACCTATTGAACCTAATAGAACCGGATGAAAAAAAGCTGAGGTTGTTACCCCGCCCATAGCAATCAATATTCCGAGTAAAATCGGCAACAATGCCTGCATAAATGTAACCATAGAATCTATTGTATTTTTGCCCAGATTTATGGCTATCATAAAACTGTTTATTACAATAGTGATAATAACCAAATAGCACACATTATAAGCCAATTTACCTACAACATCGCCCTCAAACGCACTCTGCAGATTACTCAGTATGGCATATATAGAAGCCAAAACTATTATTTGTCCCAGTATCCTCCAATTAGCAATAACCTCCTTAAAAAAACATTTTACAATTCCTTTGAATACGTCCTGCATCCTTACTACTTCCTCACCCTTAAATATTTTTGTTATAAAAGATTTTATTTCGATTTCGGGCATATACCCGTCCAAATCATCATCCATAGTGTCAAGTACCTGTTGTAATTCGGTAATATCGAGCTTGTCTAACTGATCGTCAATAAAATTTTCCGGTTCTATTAAACTTTCATTTCCCCAAACAAACCCGGTAAAAATCATGTTAATCAATATGGCTAAGACAAAGTATTTTTTAATATTTTTCATTTATCCACATCCTAAGAAACTGCATCGATAATCGGATTTTACAGCTAATAACGGTGTATATACCAAAGGTATCCTAAGGTACTATACTGACAATTAAATCCATCAAAGACACCAAGATAGGTACTGCCATTACCATAATAAGAATTTTGCCTGCAAATTCAATTTTGGAGGCCATCACCCCTTCACCTGCATCCCGGCAGACCTGGGCACCGAACTCGGCTATATATGCAATACCGACTATCTTAAAAATTATAGATAAGTAAATAGAATCAATGTTGATTTTACTTGAAAACCGGTTCAGTACTTCCATTACTGATTGAAGCCTGGTCACTATAAATAAAAATATAATTATACCGGCTGACAGGCTGATATACATTCCCAACTCAGGTCTTTCATTTTTTATCAGAACAGATAATATGGTTGCGACCAAACCTATTGCAACTATTTGGAAGATTTCCATCAAATCACATCCTTAGTATAGTTGAAACATTGTTCTAACCGTATCGAATAAGTCTGTAACCAAATTAACAACCATTGTCAGTACTACAACAACACCTACTAATGTAATCAACATTGCCTGTTCTTCCCTGTCGGCCTTAATTAAAACCTGATTGAGTACCGTAACCACTATCCCAATTGCAGCTATCTTAAATATGACATCAACATTCATGATCATAGTTTTTTCCCCCTGCTATCAGCCCATTTTAAAGAATTATTATTACTATTGTTATTCCCAGTAGAAATCCAAGATTTTTAAACAACCTGACATTTTTGCTCTGTTCCGCCAAAGCAACCTCATAATGTCTCTTGAATTCCTCCCGTATCAGTTTAATATGCTTTATCTGGTCCTCACAATTTGATATTCCTAAATTTTTTCCCAAAGATAATAATAAGTCTATATCGTCCTTATCGAGACAGGTATGTTCGGCTTCTTGGGTCACCACATCACACCATATTTCATCGAATGTTTGCCCCGAATTAAGACCTAATAAACCGGCAGTAGATAAAAAGATATTTTTAATCTCATTCTCACTTTTATTCCCTATTTTTTTCATTAGTACAGGCATAGGGGTTGCCCCATATACTATTTCAGTTTCCAACATCTGCAAGGTAGACAAAAGTGAATTTAATAATTTTGATCTTTCCACATATGTGTTTGCAAAAATAAAGCCCAGCAATGAACTGCAACCGACAATAAAAATTGAATATATTAACTTAAACAACATATTAAACAACCTGCCTGTTATTTTTTTGCCCCGTATTTTGATATAAACAGGCCATATTTGACCCATTGATTATATTATCTATGGTACCTACACCATTGCTGTTTGAAAGAAATATTATTCTTTCAAATACACCGTCCTCAATCAATTGGCCGATAATATTTTTATTCAATATATCTTCCAGAGAACGACCGTGAACAGTTGTAATCAATTTTATTCCGGCCATCATCGCTTCCTCTATAGCTACACCGTCTTCTACCCTGCCAATCTCATCAGTGGCAATCACTTGCGGGGACATAGACCTGATCAACATCATCATACCTTCGGCTTTTGGACAACAATCCAACACATCCGTTCTGGGCCCTAAATCATTTTGCGGTATACCTTGAAAACAAGCTCCCAACTCGGACCTTTCATCTACCACCCCGACCTTTAATCCTTTAAAGTTCATATATGAAACCCCTTTACTGACCATACGAATGACATCCCTTAATAAGGTTGTCTTCCCGCATTGCGGTGGGGAAACCA
>CAYOQX010000179.1:0-3445 GCA_964406195.1 uncultured Alkaliphilus sp.
TATATAATCAGAAGGAGGTTGTGGCTTATTATACTCATAACGGTACTGGCAGTCGTCATAAGCGGTGTTGTGAGTTTTTTTATTCTGGAACCGGTATATAAGGCATCTACTACAATAATGGTGGGAAAACCGCCTGAATATATAGATGGAAGCAATCAACTGCAAATACAGGATTTAAACCTGAACGAAAGACTGGCGAGGACATACGGTGAAATCGTAAAAAGCAGGGGAGTGTCGGAAAATGTCATTTCCCAACTGGGGCTGAATATTACTCCGGGGCAGTTGAAGGATAAAACATCGGTGGAACTGGTAAAGGACACCGAATTTATAACCATAGGTGTGGAGGATACCGATCCTGCATTCGCAGCCAATATAGCCAACAAAATGGCCGAGGTTTTCAGGGAAAGGGTAATGAACATTATGAACGTGGATAATGTTCAGGTTCTCGATGAGGCAATAGTACCCGTATCCCCTATAAAACCCAGACCAAAACTGAACATGGCAATTGCAGGGGTGCTCGGTATGATGGTGAGTATCTTCATCATATTCTTATTGGAGTATTTAGATAACACAATTAAAACACCTGAAGATATAGAAAGACACTTGGAACTGAACATAATCGGAATTATTCCAATGATTCAAGATGAATAGCAAGGGGGAGGAAATTGGCCAAATATAAATTAATAGCACATACGGATCCAAAATCACCTATATCGGAAGCATACAGGACGCTTCGTACAAATATTCAATTTTCAAGCCTAGATAATCCTATAAAAACTATTGTGATTACCAGCGCCGGCCCCGGGGAGGGGAAAACCACCTCGGCTATAAATCTGGGGATTACCATGGCGCAGTCCGGCCTGAAGGTGCTTTTGATAGACGGGGATTTGAGAAAACCCCAAATGCATAAGATTTTCGGATCATTCAGTCAGCTTGGTTTAACCAACATTCTGGTAAATGATTTGGATTATAGAGAAGGTACTTCACCTACACATGTAGCCGGGTTGGAAACCCTGCCCGTAGGGATTGTTCCTCCAAATCCTTCGGAACTGCTGGCATCCAACAAAATGAAACAACTTCTGGATGAAGTAAGTGAAGACTACGACTTTGTAATTATAGATACCCCGCCGGCTGCGGTGGTAACCGATGCTTCCATTCTGTCGGCGGTGGCCGACGGCACCATACTGGTCTGTGCATCGGGGCAGGTTCCCGTAGACGGGGTCAAGAGGGCAAAAGAACTGCTGGAAAATGTAAATGCCAACATCATCGGTGTTATACTGAACAAAATCCCGACGGACCAGAGGGACTATTATCAGTACTACTACAACTATTATTATGAAGAAGATGATGATTCAAAGAAAACCAACCGGAAGAAAGATAAAAAGAGGTTGAGATTCAATGGTAGACTTGCACAGTCACATATTACCAAATATTGATGACGGCTCTAAAAACATGGAAGAAACATTAGAAATGGGCAAAATAGCGGAAGAAGAAGGTTTCAGTAAAATAATTGCCACACCTCATTATATAGAAGGGGAATTTATGTCTGATACGGCAGCAGGGTCCTCACCGGATACGGAAAAAGGGTTCCTGTTCCAAAGGGAAGAATTCTCGGATATTATAAAAGAGGTAAACCGACATTTTACTGAAAAAGCGGTGGACATAGAAATTCTGCCTGGCATGGAGGTCTACATATCGCCGAACCTGCCTTCCCAACTTGAAAAAGGGGAAATATTCACGCTGAACAATACTTCTTATATCCTGATAGAATTTCCCATGCATTGTATTCCAATATATGCGGAGAACATTCTCTATCAGGTGAGATTATTGGGCTACAGGCCTGTTATAGCTCACCCCGAACGCTACACGGAGGTAATGAAAAATCCTAATTATCTGAAAGATCTTATTGAACAAGGCAACTATGTTCAGATAAACAGCCTGAGTGTGACGGGGGTGCTTGGGGAAAAAGCAAGGGAAACGGCGGAAATATTACTTAAACACAGAATGGTCCACTTTATAGGGACAGATGCCCATTCTCCGAGAACCAGGTCGCCCAGAATCAAAAAAGCGCTGGAGCAGATGTACCTATGGGTGGATGGTGAATATGTTGAAGAAATAATCGAAAACGGCAGGACCCTTATCAGAGGAGAAAAGGTCGACATACAGCAGCCGCTGACTTATAAACCTAAAAAAGGAATTTTACACAACATAAAAAGATTTTTCACATTAAAATAAATAACGTATGTAAGCAGGGGGTATATAAATGGTGGGTAAACTGAAAAAAACTATTGCATTATTATTGAGCATTGTTATGCTGATTGCAATATTGATGCCTCTTATAATACAGATAGCGGAGGCGGACAGTTACTATGATGCAATCATAGACAAGGCAATCGACAGGGTAGTAAGGGAAAAGGAAAAAGGAAACAGTTTTTACTACGACCTGATGAAAGAATACAGAAACTATATAAACAAAGACATGCTGAAATACCTATATGAAAACAAACTTACATCCGCGGAAAAAGCGGAGATAGAAAGCAGATTCGGCAATGTGATGGAAGAACTGGACAACATAACAAGGGCGGATATATTAAAAATAAGGAAAAAAATAAACCTGGCAATAGCGGAGGTTGAGGGCATACCGCCTGAAAACGGAGGATCTGAAATTCCCGACCCGGATGAGGATGAGCAAAACGGGTCCGAAGTTGAAACGGATTTCAAAGACATCTCATCTCTGTGGCAGGAAGCTCAGGATGCAATCAACTTCATGGCAAAACGCGGAATACTGCAGGGAAAATCCGAAGGAATATTTGCACCGAACGACCCTATCACAAGGGCGGAATTTGCCAAAACCGCGGTAATGCTTCTGAGGTTGGAAGATGATACGTCAATTGATAACAAAAACTTTAAAGATGTGGATAAGAACGAATGGTACCATGAATATATACAGATTGCTTTCAAACACGGTATAGTGGAAGGAAAGAGCAGTGAAACATTTGCCCCGAACCACCGTATTACAAGGCAGGAAATGGCGGTAATGACGGCACGGGCAATAAAACTGACGGACAAAGCGGAAATACTGCCTCCCCTGCAGGTAAAGGAAATCATACAAAAATATGCAGACAGCACACAAGTGGCGGATTGGGCGGAAACCGAAATGGCATTAATAATCAAAAACAAAATAATTCAGGGCAGGGAAGGAAACAAACTGGCCCCGGAAGACAATGCGACAAGGGCGGAAACCGTCGTTATATTAAAAAGATTCTATGATTTTTTGGATAAATAAGATTACTATAAATACAACAGGCATAATATAAAGGGGGTGGAATTCGCAGTAAAAAACAACAACCTGAAGAAAGTAGTGGAGTAAAAAGGGGGATGGAAATGAAGAGGAAAATTTCTGTTATTTTAATATTGACCATGATGTTATCCGTATTCAGCGTAT
>CAYOQX010000180.1:0-3443 GCA_964406195.1 uncultured Alkaliphilus sp.
ATCCGCCAGAGCATATTGAAATAAAACTGATTCAGTGCCTATTCATCTGTTAGGTCATGCCGATGTTTAAGGGTGTTGCTCAGGATTCTTTTAGGCGTTTTTGAACGTTTTTGGGCATTTCAATGATGGTTTTGAAAAGTTCTGTCTGTTTATGATCGTGGTTCTCTCTAAACATTTGCTGAACCTTTTGTATCTAAATTAAGGATTGATAAGTATTGCTCCGATATTCGGGGTTTAAAGTCCTGCTTTTTGTGGGAAATACTATAAAAATGGACTTTTCCCAGTGGAATCTTAATATGTCTTTTATTTTTTGTGCGTTCTCTTTTGCAAAAGCCTTACATATCTTGCGCTTCAGTTTCAAATTCCATATCCTTCGTAAATATCATTACTACTACTATAGCTACTAACCCCCCAGCCAGTTTACCAGCCACAACCGGTAATACTAAATCTGGCATATTCGCTGACACATAAGCCAAGTGATCTCCAAAAGCTGTCGCAGCCGGCACAGAAAAAGCCAGAGCCATAATTTTTCCCCTAGGATCCATATCTTTTACCATATTATACATGGGAATGCTATTAGCTAATACTGCAATAACTCCCCCCATTGATACATCATTAATACCTAAGATGCTTCCCGTCCTAGCAAGTAATTTTGACAATCTTTTAGTTAAAAAATCTACAAAGGGGTAAGCTCCGCCTAATGTAATAGCAATATACCCCACTATTTCTAACTGTGGACCTATAGGTTCTATGCCCGGGACTATGGTAATATTAGTTAATTCATGGAACACACTAATTGCAAA
Organism: uncultured Alkaliphilus sp.; assembly: GCA_964406195.1. Lineage (GTDB taxonomy): Bacteria > Bacillota > Clostridia > Peptostreptococcales > Natronincolaceae > JAAZJW01. Next base: position 804 of record CAYOQX010000180.1, read on the forward strand.
TGTTACCGTCAATAGGGCGGTAACGAACTTTGCAAAGCCATCAAATATTTTCATTGTCGTATCTCGCGCTTTAAGCAATCCAAAGATTAATATAGCCGAAAAAACAATAGTTGGTAGCAAGTTGATTAATGTCTTTAATAATGGGATCCTGGCTAGGAGGGCACTAACAACACAACCAAAAGGCACGGATATTAACCCCATCATAATTCCCTGCGCTAAATATTCTTGATCTTTTTCTGGTACAATACTAAGGGAAACGGGGATAGCAAAAATAACCGTTGCTCCTAACATAGCACCTAAAATCATTCCCGAAAGAGCTACAATATCAGGGTCTAAAGTCATGGCTTTGGCTAATGGATATCCCCCCATATCTAATGCTAAAATTGTGCCCGATAGCATAGCAGGGTCTGAATTGATCAATCTAAATATTGGTGCCAATATGGGAGTTAGAATTTGACCTAAGATGGGTGCGAAACACATCATACCAACCATAGCTAATGCCAAGGGGCCCATTGCATTTACCCCTTCCTCAAAGGGTTTACCAAAACCTAGTTTATTATTTAAGAACGCTCTATCAATTGCTCCCAGTATCAAAAAAAATACCATGATATATATAATAATTTGGCTAATCATACATATACCTCCTTGAATAATTAAATTTCCTCTGTAAATAGTAGGTTCCAGCGCGGAAAATTATTTTGCGTTATTCTTTAAAATTGTGCTCCCTATTTTGGCCATAAAATAGACATTTTCTGCTAAATCTTACTCGATAGTATTACCGAGGGCTATATTTATTTCCATCAGGATTTTTGAAGTGCAACATCCGCGGTGGAATTATAATTACAATCGTTTTTCCGCCGCTTTTGCATGAGCCGTTAGATGTTCACCCTTAGCCATTCTAACCGCTATTTCGCCGATATTTTTGACGCCCTTTGAGGTTATCCTCTGATGGGTAGCAATTTTGGTAAATGTAGCCACGGATAAACCACCTGTATATCTTGCCGCACGTCCTGTTGGCAGTGTGTGGTTTGTTCCAGAAATATAATCTCCGAAAACTTCTGCTGCATTTTCACCTATAAATAATGAGCCATAATTTCTTAACTCATTAACAGCGGCTTCTTCATCCTGCACATGAATTTCCAAATGCTCAGGTGCATATTCATTAGCAATCTGATAAGCTTTATCCAAATTATTAACAACAATTACCTCTCCATTATTTCTCCAAGACGTTTCTGCTATATCTTTTGTATCCAGGTATTCTAATTGCTTCTCCACTTCTGTAATAACCTTTTCCCCAAGTTCCTTACTTGTAGATATTAAAATACCCCTCGCCTGTAAACTATGTTCGCATTGCGCCAAGATATCCGCCGCTATATTTTCCATATCTCCAGTTTCGTCGGCTATAATCAACACTTCGCTAGGTCCTGCTAGAAAATCGATTCCGACTACACCAAAACACTGTCGTTTCGCTTCTGTTACAAATGGATTTCCCGGCCCTACAATTTTGTCAACCGGCTTTATCTGTTCGGTTCCATATGCTAACGCTGCTATAGAATGGGCCCCACCCATAACATATATTTCATCTGCACCAGCAATATCCATAGCAACTAAAGTAGAAGGGTGGATTTCCTTTGTACCCTTCATAGGTGGTGAACAAGCTACAACCCTATCTACTTTTGCAACTTTCGCCGGTACAATCAACATAATTGCTGTGGAATATAAGGGATAACCTCCACCTGGAACATAACAGGCAACATTTTCAATTGGTATAATTCTATGACCCAAGAACACACCTGGAACAACCTCGTAGTTGTCAATCTCGGTCATTGATTTTCTTTGTTCAATAGCAAACTTTTTAACATTTTGTGCCGACATTTTCATATCTTCGATTAATTTAGGTCCTACCTTCTTATAGGCTTCCTTTATTTCCTCAGGCCTTACTAATAAATCTTTTCTCTCACAGCCATCAAATTTTTTATTATACTTAACAATGGCTTCGTCCTTGTTTTCCATGACATCTATAATGATTTTTTTTACATTATCCTCCATCTTTTGAGTCTGCTCTATGGTAGCTTTTACCGCTTTTTTAAGGTGTTTCATAAAATCCTCTCCTTGTATTATGTGAGCAGTAGCCGATTGGAGTATTAATTTCCAGTTCGGTTCATGCTCATTTATATTTTTGAAAACCCAATACCGGATATGTTTTACCCTAGTAGTGGATGTGGGTATATAGGCAACACGAAATGTTGTCCAAACGGGGGTGGAGCTTGTGGATAACCCTGCCCCGAGGTTATCCAGCAAATCTACGCTCGCAGCATATCCACATCCCTACGACTTTGTTAAAACAAGGTTTGCAGTCCAAAGCTGCCTTTGGGAAAATAGGAAAAATATGGCCATAGGTGTCTACCAAAGGAATGTTCTGGCTTCCCCCGTTGCCCCGCTTGCGGGTGTCTTCCTGAGAAAGAGTGTTTCCCTGCCCTATGTGATAGACCTACACGCTGACTGTATCCCGGCCACCCCTCCCTTCTGTTAATAGATGCATCGAGGAACCCGGTGTATTCCAATAGCTCGCAAGGTTGTCATTCATGGATTTTCCATCAAATCCTTATGCAATGCCTTTCCCTTAGATGCAATAAAATA
>CAYOQX010000181.1:0-3419 GCA_964406195.1 uncultured Alkaliphilus sp.
CAATCTTGTATCTCCTACCGCCACACTTCACTATATCGGATACAGAGATGACGAATATCTGTGTTTTCACTGCAACATAGGTTGTGTTTGGGACAAGTAATCCGACTTTTTTTGAGCGGGGAACCCCTGGGATAGGTCAGGATATTATTCCCCATTTTGTAAATTAACCGTTTTCTTAATTTGAAATTTTTCTTGACATATGCTCAGTTAAATGATAAATTATATATTATAAATTCAATAATAAGCTCTTATAAAGAGTGGTGGAGGGACTGGCCCTATGAAGCCCGGCAACCAGCATATTACGTAAAATATGTATGGTGCTAAATCCTGTAGGTACATTAACCTAAGAGATGAGAGAAAAATGTCCTATAGACATATTCAAGCTTCTCCATGCTCTTGGAGTAGCTTTTTTATTTGTATAATCATTGACATAGAAAAACTTGAAAAGGAAGCGTGATTCAAATGCCGGTAAAGATAGCTGATGATCTCCCTGCCACAGAAATTTTAACTAATGAAAATATTTTTGTTATGACGGAAACTCGGGCCTTAAGTCAGGATATTCGTTCACTCAAAATAGGATTTCTGAACTTGATGCCTAAAAAAATTATTACCGAAATCCAAATCTTAAGGCTCTTAAGCAATTCTCCCCTCCAGGTGGATATTGTATTATTGCGCCCTAAAAGCCATAATTCCAAAAATACATCCCAAGAACACCTGACTACATTTTATAAAACCTTTGAAGATATAAAGGATCAAAAATTCGACGGGTTTATTATCACGGGAGCACCCGTTGAGCATTTAGATTTTGACGAGGTGGATTATTGGGAGGAACTTAAAACAATTATGGACTGGACGCTGGATAATGTTACATCTACATTCCATATTTGCTGGGGAGCACAGGCAGGACTGTTTCATCATTATAATATTGATAAATATCCACTGCCCAAGAAAATGTTTGGGATATTTGAACATACAATAAACAAATTAAATGTAAAACTTCTCAGGGGGTTTGATGATTATTTTTATGTGCCGCATTCCAGACACACGGAAATCAGGAAAAAGGACATAGAAAATGTCCCCGAATTAGAAGTGTTGTCGGAATCGGAGGAAAGCGGTGTCTATATAATTGCTTCTAAAGACGGGAGACAAATTTTTGTAACGGGCCACTCGGAATATGATCCTCTAACCCTTAAAGATGAATACGATAGGGACATAGCCGCGGGCAGGGAAATTGAAATACCGTACAATTATTTCATTGATGATGACCCGTCCAAACCTCCCAAGGTTACGTGGAGAAGCCATGCTAATTTACTGTTTTCCAATTGGTTAAATTACTATGTATATCAGGAAACACCTTATGATATTACCAAAGTTGCAGGCAAAAAATAAAAGGCATATGCAAATCGAGAGGGCAAAATATTTTGCCCTCTCTTGCTATATAATTATATAATGCAAACTCTTCTCAAAATCATTTGGGGTCATTTACATTGGTATTCACCGTCATCCGGGGTCATTTACATTGGTATTCACCGTCACTTGATTTTGCCCGGATAAAGCTACATCGGCATTCACGTCATCGGATTTTGCTCGGGCAGGATGCAGGGGAATCTTTCCCCCAAAATAGGAAGAGAAACTCCGGCAGTAGGGAATAATAAACCTAAAATACTAAATTTCCTATAGTTTACAAATATGCAGGTTCTGCGTATAATAATGGCATAGTCTCTGATTGAAGATAAGGAGTTGTCATTTATTATGGATAAGAATACGTCTAAAATTGAAAGTATTAACAGGGCGTTAATTATAACAATCGTTTTGAACATATTGTTACTGATTATCAAAATAATAGCCGGCTTGATGGCCAACAGTACTGCATTAATAGCTGACGGCATACACTCCGGCTCTGACGTGGTAACATCCGTGGGGGTCATTATAGGTGTAAGGATGGCACAAAAACCCAGGGATGAGGAGCATCACTACGGCCATGGTAAAATCGAAACGATAACCACATTTTTATTGTCAATAGTACTGATTTATGTAGGTATCAGAATCGGATACAGTGCATTGATAGCCATAATACAAAAAAAACAGGTGTACTTCTCCTATTTTGCTCTGTTTGCCGCATTTATTTCTATAATTGTAAAAGAACTTCAGTATAGGGTTGCTTTCAAGACGGGAACAGAGGAACAAAGTCCTGCGCTGATAGCAGATGCATGGCACCATCGTTCGGATGCACTGTCCTCGATAGCTTCCTTTATCGGTGTGTTGGGTGCAAAATATGAAATTTATATTTTAGACGGACTGGCGGGCTTGGCTGTTTGTGCAATCATAGTGAAAATCGGTATCGAGATTTTTATAGATTGTTTTCAACAGTTAATAGATGTCTCCATACACATTGATGAAATAGATAACATAAAAGATACCATTATCAATAAAACCAAAACTGAAAATATAAGCGACATAAGAACCCGGCAACACGGTACCAAGGTCTTTGTAGATGTCAAAATATGTGTAAATCCTGAGATCAGTGTATACGAGGGGCACGAAATAGCCAAATCGGTGGAAAACATAATAAAAAAAGAAATAAAAAACGTAAAAGATGTTATCATCCATGTAAATCCATATTGCTATAAAGAATGCCATAAAGAAAAACCCGGGGAAACTCCCCCGGACTGCAACTGACTCAAAAAGCACAGGGGACGGTTCTTTTTGCTTTTCGCAAACACAGGTAAGCACAGGGGACGGTTCTTTTTGCTTCGGCCCTTGCGTCTTTTATGCTTTTCCCGAAAAGCAAAAAGAACCGTCCCCTGTGCTTCCTGTGCTTTTATAGGTTATGGTATCTGTGCAGTATGGTCATCAGTCTTTCCAAGCTGACAGCCTGTTTAGGCATGCTTCCATCGGTTAGATTTATTTTTTTGCTCGTCGCCCATTTCATCGCCTCTGTGGCCCAAGGACTTATGTCGTTCCCCGTATCAATGCTACCCCTATATTTTATCCCTGTAAAAGCTAACACACCTTTGGAAATACCCATTGCGATTTTAGATAAAAAATTTTGGTTTTTCAACAGTTTTTCCTCTTTAGGGTTATTGATAAAAGCGGCTTCCACCAACACAGCCGGCATTTTGGTATTTCTCAGTACAAAAAAGTTTTCAAATTTTACTCCTCTATTCTCTAATTTTATTTCATCCACCAAGGCTTTTTGTATAAAATCCGCCAATTTCGTCCCCTGTATAGAATTTGGGAAAGCAAAGGTTTCCGTACCTGTAGCAGTAGGATCCGAAGCGCTGTTCATATGAATACTTACAAAATAATCTGCCTTGCTGTTGTTTGCAATCTTGACCCTGTCAGCCAACTCCACCCTTTTATCGTCCCGTCTGGTCAGTATTACATCAACACCATGTTTTTTTAGTATCTGATCTACA
>CAYOQX010000182.1:0-3403 GCA_964406195.1 uncultured Alkaliphilus sp.
AAACCGGGAGTAATGGCAAAACCTTGGAATACACCTACGGTTGCGGCATCCGCCCAATGCATATCCCGAATATCCCGCACCCCGGAACCGAATCTCTCGGCCAACCACAGAAGGGTCCCCGTAATCAATAATGCAACCCCTATTATCAATGTGGATGAAAAGAAACTTTCGAATATGTTTCCGAGTAATATTCCCATTAATCCGGTGGGAATTGTTGCTACAATAATATATACACCGAGCTTTCTGTGTTCGTTATTAATTTTAATACCCTTACCTGTGGCAACCTCTTTAACCAAACTGAAAAATTCCATAACAATAACTGCTATGTCCCCCCAATAGACGAAAAAAATTGAAAACAAAGTGCCCAAGTGCAGCATTATTGTAAAGAAAAGCACCTTATCCTCCGGGACCTTGAGAAGTTGTTGGGCAACAGCCAAATGTCCTGAACTGCTGACAGGCAAAAACTCCGTAAGTCCTTGAATTACACCTAATATTACAGCTTTTAAAATTGTCATTTTACCGTCCTCCTAAGTAAATATTAACATGAATGATTATAACATATATTAACAGACTATGTGAGGGATTACATGTTTAAAACCCGAAAATACCTATTATGAATTCATTTCCACCCTGTATTTTGTTTAGGATGAAGTGTTCATCCTTATTCTAATAAAAAATATCCATAAGGGTATAATAAAGTAGTGTTAAAAAGATTATGGGGTGGGAACATGGTAATTGTATTTATACGGGCATTGATATTGTATTTAGTAGTGGTTGTTGTTATGAGAATGATGGGGAAAAGGCAGATAGCACAGATGCAGCCCTTTGAGCTTGTAATAATGATAATGATTGCGGACCTTGCCGCGGTACCTATGGAAGATACGGACATTCCTTTAATAAACGGGGTTACTCCCATAGTTGCGCTTCTGTCCATACAGGTGTTTGCATCCTACTTTTCCCTAAAGAGTGAGAAATTCAGGGATTTTATCTGCGGTAAACCGAGCATATTGATACATAAGGGCAGGATAGACCAATCGGAAATGCATAGGCTGAGGATTAATATAAATGACCTTTTGGAAGCCCTCAGAAACAAAGACTTCTTTAATATAAATGATGTAAGGTATGCTATTTTGGAGACAAATGGACAGATAAGCATAATACCAAGCGCCGACAAACGTCCTGTTGAAACGGCTGACCTGGGGGTTTCGGTAAATGAGGAAGAATTGCCTGTTACCCTGATTGCAGATGGAAAACTGGACAGAAGTAAACTCAGGAAAACCGGGAATAATGAGAAATGGCTGATGGATCAGCTTGAAAAACAAAAGATAGATAACATAAATGATGTGTTTTTTGCATCCCTATCATCCGACGGTATTTTTTATGCACAGGAAAAAATGAGATAAAAAAGTAAAAAACGGGACAAAAAAGTAAAAAATAAAGATAAAGATAAATGAGGGGATCCAATGCGTGTTGTTATAATTACAATAGTAATTCTGGCCGTTTTCAGTGTAGGTGCATTTATGTTGGTCCGTTACATAGGCACCAGCTGTGAAGAACTTTTAGACAGTATAGGGGATTTGCACAGCTCAATAGAGAATAACAAGTGGGAGGATGCCAAGAAACAATTTACAGCCTTTGAAAAAGAGCTGGAAGACACAATGAAAAAATGGCAATTGTTCTTAGAACATTTCGAGATGGACGCCATAGATATAGCCATGGCCAGATTGGGCCAGTATGTAGATATCGAACAGCGGGAGTTATCCCTGGGGGAGGTGGCCGAACTGGAATTGTTAATCGGACACATCAGAGATAAATAACATCTTGAATTGGTGAACATATTATAGTAGTGCATATCACATATTTCCATGCATTTTTTATAATGGATTTATTGTATTCCCGAACCCTTTAAGCCCGACATCATTTACCGCGGCAACTCTTGCATGTGTATAAAATATATTATATAATGGACGGAAATACATTCATTTAGGGTATGACCGATACGGTAGCAGACCGTGCAGCAAAAAAATATATTATTAAGGGGTGGGAATATGAATGACTCTGTCCTGACGGAGAGGCGGGCCGGTGAAGATTATTTTAAACTTTTTGGTAAAGCAATCCCTGAACAGACTGTAAAATACGGGGTTTTGTTTCTTTATGCCTCAATTATAGTAATTTCGGGTTTTTTCTTTAACAGTGTGGATGAAATTATAAGCGGATTGGGCAAAATTATTGTTTCACGCAGTGTTCTTATTTCGGATTATATGGTGATAGGAAATATAGGGGCCACTTTGGTAAATTGCGGGCTCACAACAATTGCATCAATAATTGTTGCTAAAATTGCGGATGTGGAGATGGACGGACTTACTATAGCGGCGATATTTACAATAGCGGGTTTTGCACTTTTCGGAAAAAATGTTTATAATATTTGGGCAATATATTTAGGGTCATATCTATATGCACTATACACAGGTGAAAGATTCAGGAAATATTCCGCAGCGGCCTTTTTCGGAACTGCGTTGGGTCCTTTGATTAGTCAGATCAGTTTTGGAGCTGGGCTCCCACTTGTACAAGGAATAATTTTAGGTAATATAGCGGGGATCGTAGCCGGATTTATAATACCGCCTATGGCTGCACATTTTCCTAAGTTTCATCAAGGGTTCAGTTTATATAATATAGGTTTTACGGCGGGAATGACCGGATTTTTATTCATGTCCTTATTAAGGGCATTCGGGAAGGATCATTCAACCTTGGACATAGCACTTTCCGGATATAATTTTGTTTTTGCTATATATCTGTCACTAATGTTTGTTTCAATGATTTTATTGGGATATGTATTAAACGGTTGGAGTTTATCCGAATACGGTATTATGCTAAAAAGGTCGGGGCAAGCCCCTGCGGATTTTGTTGCCTTGGATGGATTCGGTATAACCTTGGTTAATATGGGTATAGTAGGGCTTTTATCCGTTGCATATGTTCTGGTAGTAGGGGGACAACTGAACGGACCGACCATCGGAGGGGTGTTTACCGTAATAGCCTTTGGTGCATTCGGAAAGCATGCAAAAAATATCATTCCCGTATTTATAGGGGTTTATCTGGCATGTATTCTGACTCAAGCCGGGGAACCGAATGCTACAGGACCGGTGCTGGCCGCCTTATTTGGAACCACATTGGCGCCAATTGCCGGGGAGTATGGATGGATAGCGGGAATCGTAGCCGGATTTGTCCATATGATGGCGGTGGTAAACACGGCATACCTGCATGGAGGCATGGATTTGTATAACAACGGATTTACCGGGGGCCTTGTAGCGGCCTGTCTGGTTCCGATTATCAACGGGCTGATTAAAGGAAAAGATAAATTAGCCGGAGCTAACAATTAATGGACTAATTAAAAATCATGAACTTG
>CAYOQX010000183.1:0-770 GCA_964406195.1 uncultured Alkaliphilus sp.
TACCTGTCCGATGCTTTCCCCTGTCACTAAAGCATCACAATTGTTGGCCCTTGCTATCCTTTCTGCTATCGCCATCATAAATCTGCGCGAAAGGATTACCATCTCCCTCTTTGGACATTTCTCGTTTATCTCTTTTTGAATGGGCAATAAATTTATAAAATATAGCCTGATCTTACCGCAATAGACTGAAAGAATCCTGGCCAAATCAATTACCTTCTCTTTTGACCTGTCACCGGTAAAAGGATAGCTGTGGAAATGCACAGCCTCTATTTCTACACCTCTTTTAGCAATAAGCCAACCTGCTACCGGGCTGTCAATTCCCCCGGAAAGAAGCAGCATTGCTCTCCCGCTGGTTCCTAGGGGCAACCCGCCAAATCCTTCAATTTTATCGCTGAATACAAGAGCCTTATCCCTTACCTCTACTTGAACAGTAACATCCGGGTTGTGTACATCAACAGAAATATTTTCTGTATTATTAAGTAAATGAGCACCTACGTCCCTGCTGATTTCCAATGATTGTAACGGAAATTGTTTGTTGCTTCTTCTGGTTTCTATCTTGAAGGTTTTTATACTGCTGTCTTTATCAATCCTGTCTTTAAGCTCTTGCAGAGCCACTGATTTGATTTTTTCCATATTCGCCTCGAACCTTTGTGCTACGTTGAGCGAAACAATTCCGAATATTTTTTTTACCCTATCTACTATATCCCGCACATTATAATCTGCAATGTCTATATATATTCTGTTATGGGTTTTATATACTTTAACCTTTC
>CAYOQX010000183.1:780-3396 GCA_964406195.1 uncultured Alkaliphilus sp.
AGCATCTCGAATTTGGCTCATCAGCTTATCTTCGAAAAATCTCTTATTGAGCCCCTTGAGTGCTATCTCACCATAGCGGACTATTATTACATTTTCCACAGTTTTATCACCTTCCAATAATATCTTTTAAGTTAATAAAATGTTCCTTTACTTTCTTCACCGTATAATCTATTTCTTCCTTTGTGTTCATACAGGACAGACTGAACCTGATTGAGCTATCAATCAGATTTTCATCAACACCCAGCGCTTCCAACACATGGCTGTATTCCTTTTTCCTAGATGAACAGGCAGAACCCGAAGAAACATATATACCATCTTGTTCCAAACTGTGAAGCATAACCTCACTTTTAATCCCCGGAAAGGCAATATTGATAATATGGGGAGCAAATTTGTCATTGTTCTGTGATATCATATGCATACCCTCAATTTGAGTTTTAAATACATTGATAAAATAATCCCTCAGCTCTTTAATATATTCAATGTTTCCATCTTGTTCTTCTGCTATAAGTCTGACCGCTTCTCCTAGACCGTATATCCCGGGCACATTTTCGGTTCCCGACCTAATACCCATTTCCTGACTTCCGCCTGTCAATAACGGGCTTATTCTAACACCTTTTCTTATATATAAAGCACCTATGCCCTTAGGGGCATGTATTTTATGTCCGCTTATCGAAAAGCTGTCCACCTGCATATCTCTTAAGTCAAATTTAACCTTCCCAAATGATTGTATCCCGTCCACATGAAAAAAGGTTTGACTATTTTTGTCTTTAATAATTCTGCCTGCCTCTGTTATGGGTTGAATACTGCCTGTTTCATTATTGACATGCATTAAACTGACTAAAATCGTATCATCTCTAATTATATCCCGTAACTGTTCAATGCATATAACCCCATTTTCATTTACCTTTAGATATGTAACATCAAACCCTTGTTTTGTTAACATATCAAATGTATTCAATACGGATTTATGTTCTATTTCCGATGTTACTATATGATTACCGACCCTTCTGTAAGCATCGGTTATCCCTCTGATTGCCAAGTTATTCGCCTCTGTACCGCTGGATGTAAATATTATTTCCTGTTCAGCAGCTCCTAATGCTTTAGCTACCGTTCTTCTTATTTTTTTTATTTCTCTTTCCACTTCTACGCCTTTTCTATGCAAAGATGAAGGATTTCCATATTCATCTTCTAAGGATTTCAACACAGCCCTTACAACCTCTTTTTCGGGTTTTGTAGTGGCCGCATTATCTAAATAAACTTCCATAATTTCACCCCCTCATTTTCCTCTTATGGCTATTAAAATATTAAATTTTGTTGTTCATGCATTAATTATTCCTGCTTTTTAAGTCCATGCTCCTTTATAAAATCATTAACTATTGTATCGAGGCCTAAATCTCCTGTTTCTTCAAGTTCATAATGTACTCGTGTATAAGGCTTATTAATACTAATTACCCTGCTTAAATCAATCGGGGTACCTATAATAACAGAATCACAATCAGTTTTGTTAATTGTATTTTCAAGGTCTTCCAATTGCTGTTTCCCATAACCCATGGCCGGCAGTAAAGCACCGATATGCGTATGTTTATCCAGGGTATTAACTAATCCTCCCACCGCATATGGACGGGGATCTACTAACTTCTTTGCACTAAACCGCTGTGCCGCAATTGCCCCTGCACCTATTTCCATTTCACCATGTGTTAATGTAGGACCGTCCTCAACAACTAATACATTTTTATCCCTGATTAAATCTGCGTCATCTACAGTAATTTTGGACTCCGCTTTAATAATAATAGCATTTTTATTAACAAGTTTAATATTCTCCTCTACCTTACGTACAGCCTCTTTATCGGCACTGTCGACCTTGTTAATAATTGCTACATCGGCAAGTCTTAAACTAACCTCCCCGGGATAATAGTTTAGCTCGTGTCCCGGACGATGGGGATCCAAAATTACAATTGATAGATCCGATTCAAAAAATGAAAAGTCGTTATTGCCTCCATCCCATATAATAACATCACAACCGTCGGGATCGCTTTCGGCCGCTTTTAAAATATCCCCATAGTCTACCCCGGCATATACAATATTCCCGCGTTCGACATGCGGTTCATATTCTTCCATTTCTTCAATTGTACACTTGTGTTTCCTTAGATCCTCTACCGTTGCAAACCTTTGCACCCTTTGTGAAACCAGATTACCGTAGGGCATTGGATGCCTGACCGCAACCACTTTAAGATCATGCTGCATAAATAGTTCAATGATCCTACGTGATGTTTGACTTTTTCCACATCCTGTTCTAACCGCGCAAATTGATATCACAGGTTTTTTACTCTTTAACATAGTACTCCCGGGACCAAGCAGTGTAAAATCAGCACCCGAAGCATTTACAACCGCGCTTATACTCATTACATCCTCATATTTTACATCACTATATGCAAAAACACATTCATCTACCTCTAACTCATCAATTAATTCTGCCAACTTTTCTTGGGGATATATCGGAATTCCTTCCGGATACATATTGCCTGCCAGTTCAGCAGGATATCTTCTATCATCAATATCCGGTATTTGGGCTGCTGTAAATGCCACAACTCTATAATTGTCATTATTTCGATAATA
>CAYOQX010000184.1:0-3394 GCA_964406195.1 uncultured Alkaliphilus sp.
AATGTATATAGGTAATTTGACCGAAGCCCAAATTCCTTCTATTGTTAATGCTATTACTTCCTTTGCTTTTAAATATAGTATACTTGACCAATGGCAAGCAAAACGGCTAGGTGTTCCTTGTCCCAAATCAAACATATATTTGGTAAATGCAATGGGCAAAGCAATTGAAAATGAAGAAGGTATTATAGAAAGCGGTATTTTTACAGCAAGTATATCCGCACAGGACAGCGGGGGAACCGAACATATATATTCTGTTGACTTCTCAATGGATATCAAGGATATTAATAATACAGCTGTAAAGGCACCGGATCTAGACGGCCAAAAAGTCACATACACCAGAGAAGGATTTGAATTTGATAGCAGATATATCGGGAAATATAAAAATGATATTGTAATAGAGAAGGATAACTCCTTTGAAAAGGTTGGGGAAAGGTTTGTAGAAATCAATTCTATCGAAAATGGTAACCTCAAGGGTAAATATTATGAAATATACAAAGAAGGACATAGACCCGATACCATAAGAAATTTTGATTTTTATTCAGACTATGATGAAACGCGCCATTATTCGGTAATACAATATATTGACAACAATGGTGAAAAGAAAAAGGGAGTCATTCATAGGGACAGTCTGCAAAACATAAATATGTCCTTTAATGTTACAATAAATGATGAAGGTGGCGGTTATTCCTATGAGCATGAAGATGGATTTAACAATACCTTTACCAGAATATTTGAATAATGATTAATTCAAAATGATGATAGTGAAACAATGGGTATGGCGGATTGCGTGGAAATTGTCATTCCAGGTTTTCTCTGTGTCATTGCTATAAAGGGTAGGGGTGGACGACCCTGTTCACCTGTGGGCAGACAGAACCTTCTGTCCCTACAAAAAACAATCAGGTAACAACCAAAGGTGCAAAGGTTTTACTTTTGCACCTCAAATTATCTAAAAGGAGGACAAATCTTGGACAAAGCAATTGCAATTGAAAATCTGTCAAAACGATATAAAAACAATCGGGGAATACAAGATATCAATTTGGAGGTCAGTAGGGGAGAGATATTCGGCTTTTTAGGACCTAACGGGGCGGGTAAAACCACCGCCATAAAAATCATGGTAGGCCTTATGAAACCTGATAGAGGCAGTGTTAGAATCAACGGTTATGATATTTCAGAAGAATATGAAAATGCAATGAGAAATGTTGGCTGTATTGTAGAAAATGCGGCCCCGTTTTCCTACTTAACAGCTTATGAGAATATGAAACTGCGCAGCAGATTTTATGCAGATATTGATAATGCACGGATTGATAGGATATTGGAAATTGTAGGACTTATTAAATACAAGAACGAAAAAATAAAAAATTATTCATTTGGAATGAAACAAAGATTTGGTATTGCCATAGCAATTTTATCAAATCCCGATACTATAATTTTGGACGAGCCTTTTAACGGGTTGGACGTAGAGGGAATGGTTGAGATGAGGAAATTAATACTCAATCTGTCACAGGAAAAAAATACAACATTTTTTATATCCAGTCATTTAATTCACGATGTGGAACTTGTATGCGGCAGGGTTGGAATTATATATGATGGAAGGCTTTTAGCCGTCAACAACACGCAAGATATTCTAAAAAATTATTCCTCTTTGGAAAACTATTACTTAAGTGAGGTTGATTTAAATGGAAACTCTTAAAGCGGTTTACATAAATGAAATAACCAAAATATCAAAAAAGAAAAAACTGACTGTATCGGTAGTCCTTTCAGCTCTGTTTGTTATAGGAACGGCAATCGGGGTGTATTCGCTAAACAATTTTGCAGGTGTACGTGTAACGGGAAGTTCGGAATTTTCCATAATGGTTTTAACAGTTTTGGTGTATTCCATTTTACCGCTTTTTACTGTATTTATCTGCATAGATATGTTTGCCGGTGAATTTTCGGATAATACGATTAAATTTACTCTTACCGGACCTGCATCAAGGATTAAAGTATTTTGGGGGAAAATCCTTACAGCCGCAACTTTTATAATCGGCAACCTGTTTTTTGTTATGATACTTTCAATTATTGCATCATTACTTATCAACAAAAACATGCCAAACCTTCTGAAAATATCAATGTCTTATATCATGGCATTTATGCCGATTTTTATATTTGCGCTGGTAGTTGTGCTAATCTCTAATTTGGCAAAGGGATCAACATCCGCTTTCATGTTTTCTGTTTTCCTGTTTTTAGTGTTCAACGGTTTAAACCTGCTCTTTCCGCAAACCAAGAGTTTTTTATTTACATCTACTTTTGATTGGTATAGATTGATTTTAGGAAGTTATATAAATTTTAGTAAAATTTTCAGAGTATTTCTAATTTTATCGGGTTACTGTATAATGTTAATTGCAGCGGGTTATTATTTGTTTGACAAAAGGGATATTTAGAGTGATTATTAAGATGATGATTGTAATGGCACTGTTAAAACAATACAAGGCCCGATGGAGATATTTGGGATGATTCTTAGGATGATTATATGAAATTAAAGCAGAGATTTTTAGTGCAAAACATATTGATTCTTGTAAGCACAATTCTTATTACAGCCTGTTTCGGTTTTATGTACAATTATTTTCATAATTTATTGAACGAATCCCGAACCGCCGAAGGTTTGGGACAATCAGCCATTGTTGTAATGAAGAACGACAGTATTGTATATAACAGCGAAGATTTTACTGCATTTATGGTCAAAGAAATGCTGATGAATTTCAGCGTCAAAAATAATTATTATGAATATGAAAACGACAGGTACAGGATAAATGTTAAAAATTTTATTGCGGAGGACGGCAGTGATTATAAAATAATCGCCCTTAATCAGGTTATAGACGCTTTCGATTATTATAGGGGCCTGTCTATTTTTGTTTTTACAGTGTTCCTAATAGTTTTTGTTATTGCCTGTATGATTGTACAGAGACAAAATATGAAAAACATTGTAACTCCAATTACCGATTTAACAAAGGATATGGAGAAATTAAGGACCGGTGAACTTGAAGCGGCAATTACCGACAGCGGATATGGAGAAATCAAAGGTCTGTCGGCCGCCATCGAGCAGCTGCGTGTTCAACTGAAAAACTCTATATATTATCAGCAGAAGGTAGATGACAACAGAAAATTTTTAATATCGAGCATCTCACATGATCTTAAAACCCCTGTAACTTCTATAAGAGGATATATAGACGGGGTTTTGGACGGGGTTGCAAACACTGATGAAAAGAGACAGTATTACTTATCAAAGGCTATTGAAAAGACAAAGGTTGTAAATACAATGATTGAAGACCTATTGCTATACTCCAAGCTGGATTTAAATCAGATGATATTTGAAAAAGAAGAGGTTTCTATTGCAGAATATATAAAAAATTGTATT